>JBBRHQ010000021.1:0-17526 GCA_038222365.1 Solirubrobacterales bacterium | reverse complement strand
GTGGCCGGTTCGGGGGCGCTACGATTTCGGCGCGAGCTCTCCGGCAACGGCGCCGAGATCCCGGGCGAGTCCGATCCCGTACATCGAATCGCCGCCCGGCACGTTTGTGCCCTCGGCGCGGCAGGTGCCGCGGAGGGAGTGCTCGAACCGAGATACCTGAGACCACCCGACGCGGAGCGCTGGCGTGAGCGAGACACTTCACCGAGAACCCAGGACTGAGGCCGGCGCCGAGTTCGCCCTGCGCCGGCTCTCCTACAGCGACCTGCCCGCGGTGATCGCGATCGAGCGCCGCTCCTTCCCGACCGCCTGGTCGCTGGCGATGTTCGTGCTCGAGCTCTCCAAGCCCTCTGGAATCTGCCTGGCGGCGACCGCCAATGACCGCCTGCTCGGGTATCTCGTCTGCTCGCGCTACGACCAGGTCTGGCACCTGATGAACGTCGCCGTCGCCCCGGAGGAGCGCCGCAGCGGGGTGGCAACCAGGATGATCCGGCGGCTGCTCGAGGACGCGGGCGAGAGCCTGCCGTTCACGCTCGAGGTGCGGATCTCGAACCGCGAGGCGATCACGATGTACGAGGGCCTCGGGTTTCGCTCCGCCGGCGTCCGCCGCCGCTACTACCAGGACAACGGCGAGGACGCGATCATCATGTGGCTGGACACCCCCTGACGCGGGCCGGGTCCCGACCCCCCGCGGTGGACCCGGGAGCGGATTTGCTCCTCGCTGTGGAGACCTCCTGCGACGACACCTGCGCCGCCGTCCTGGACGGCCCGCGGATCCTCTCCAACGTGATCTCCTCGCAGGCCGCCGCCCACGCGGGCTTCGGCGGCGTGGTTCCGGAGATCGCCGCCCGCCACCACCTCGAGCTGGCGGTGCCGGTGGTCGAGGCGGCGCTGGGGGAGGCGGGGGCCGGCATCGAGCAGGTCTCCTCCGTCGGAGTAACCGCGGGGCCGGGGCTGATCGGCGCCCTCCTGGTCGGCCTCAGCACCGCGAAGTCGATCGCGGCCGCGCGCCGGCTGCCGCTCACCCCCGTCGATCATATGCAGGGCCATGTCGCCGCAAACTTCCTCGAGCCGGAGCCGCTGGAGCCTCCTTTCCTCTGCCTCCTGGCCAGCGGCGGACACACGCTTCTGGCGGCTGTCCGCGATCACCGCGGCCACGAGGTCCTCGGACAGACGCTCGACGACGCCGCCGGCGAGGCACTCGACAAGGGGGCGCGGATGCTCGGACTCGGCTACCCGGGCGGCCCAGCACTGGAGAGGCTGGCCGCCGACGGGGACGAGGCGGCGACCGACTTCCCGGTGGCGATGAGCCGGGATCCGGGTCTCGATTTCAGCTTCAGCGGGCTGAAGACGGCGCTCGCCTACCGTTGCCGAGACCTCAGCCCCGAGGGTGTCGCCGAGCACCGCACCGATCTCGCCGCGGGCTTCCAGGCCGCCGTCGTCGGACAGCTCCTCGCCAAGCTGGAGCGGGCCCTCGATGCGGCGGAGTGGGAGGCGGTTGCATTGGGCGGTGGCGTCGCAGCGAACGGCCCGCTCCGCAAGCGTGTCGCGGACCTCTGCCGCGCCCGCGGCCTGCGCCTCAAGCTGCCCGCTCCCGAGCTCTGCACCGACAACGCCGCGATGATCGGATCGGCCGCCCGCTACGGGACGCCGATCCCCTATCCCGACTACCTGGGCTATGACGCTTTCGCCTCGGATCGCCGGGAGATCGCAGTTTGATCCTCACCGTCTACTCGCGCCCTGAATGCCATCTCTGCGATGAGGCGCTCGAGGCCGTTCGCGGTCTCCGCTCGGAGGGCTACCGGTTCGAGCTCCGCGAAGTCGATATCGACTCCGACGAGCGGCTGCTGCATCGCTATCTCGAGCGCATCCCGGTGGTCGTGCTGGACGGCGAGATCGTCTCCGAGCTGATCCTCGATCGGGCCGCCCTGCGAGCCAGTCTCGATACTGTGACGAGATGATCGAACAGGGCACGATCGAAACGGACGGGGTCGCTTCCGGGCTGCCGGGCGAAGGTGAACGGCTCTCGCTGGGGGTCGCCGCCCGCCTCTCCAGGTACCTGCAGGTGCTGACGCAGGCGCGCAAGATGGGCCGCGAGACGATCTCCTCGCAGGAGCTCTCCGAGTACACCCACATCAACCCGACCCAGATCCGCCGCGATCTCTCCGGCTTCGGAAAGTTCGGCAAGCGCGGCGTCGGCTACAACGTCGAATCGCTGGTTTCGGAGATCCGCAAGATCCTGCGGACCTCCGGGAAGCACAACATCGCCCTGTTTGGCGCCGGCAACCTGGGGCAGGCGATCGCCAGCTCCGACATCTTCGCCGACCATGGTTTCCAGATCGTCGCGATCTTCGACGTCGATCCAGAGGTCGTCGGCGTGCGGGTGGGAGAGATGCAGGTCCGGGACTTCGGCGATATCGACGCCGTCGTCTCGGAGGAAGAGATCGTCGTCGGCGTCCTCGCCGTCCCCGCCGACGCGGCCCAGGCGGTCGCCGACCGCCTGGTCGAGGCCGGCGTGAAGATCATCTTCAACTACTCCGAGCAGCTGCTCCACGTCCCGCCCGAAGTCACGGTCCACACCTCCAGCCCGGCTGTGGACCTGCTCTACGCGCTCTACTTCTACCTCGCCTAGAAACTTGGCCGACGCAGGCCTCGATCTCGACCGCGCTCGCGAGACCTTCGATGCCTCGACCGATTTCACGATCGGCCTCGAGGAGGAGTTCGCGATCGTCGATCCGCAGACGCTCGAGCTCCAGCACCGCTTCGAGGACCTCCATGCTGCCTGCCTCGCCGACGAGGTCCTCGCAGATTCGGCCGCCGGCGAGCTGATCGCCGCCGAAATCGAGATCCGCTCGGGTCGCTCGCAAGACTTCTCTGAGGCGCTCGAGCGCCAGCGCGAGCGCAGGGCCCGGCTGTTCGGGCTGAGCTCCGAGATGGGGCTCGCCCTCGCGGCGACCGGCACCCACCCCTGGGCCGACTACCTCGACCAGGTGATCATCGACACGCCCCATTACGAGCGGCTGCGCCACGACCTCGGCTGGGTTGCGCAGCGCAACAACACGTGGAGCATGCACGTCCACATGGGCATCCGGGGGGCGGACCGCGCGATCGCGGTCTGCGACTGGCTGCGCGAGCTGCTGCCGCTGCTGCTCGCGGTTTCGGCCAACTCGCCCTTCCTCGATCGCCGCGACACCGGCCTGCACTCGATCCGCACCGAAATCTTCACCCGCATTTTCCCCCGCTGCGGCATCCCCAGCTGCTTCCGCAGCTGGGACGAGTACCAGCGCTTCATCGGCACTCTGCAACGGACCGGCTCGGTGGTCGAGTCGACCCAGCTCTGGTGGAGCGTGCGGCCTCACCACGCCTTCGGCACGGTCGAGGTCAGGGTCTGCGACGCGCAGAGCAGGGGGGAGGAATCCTTCGCCCTGGCCGGGCTGATCGCCGCCTGCATCGCCCAGACTGCCCTCGACTACGACGAGCACGGGTACGACGGTGCCGGATCGCCGCTTCACGACCGCGAGATCGAGGAGAACCTCTGGCGGGCGATCCGCCACGGGATGGACGGCGAGATGATCGATTTCCGCAGCGAGCGGACGAAGCCGGCCCGGGCGGTGCTCGAGGATCTGCTCACCTGGACCGCGCCCGCCCGCGAGCGCCTCGGGATTGAGGCCGCCCTTCCGGAGGCCAACGGCTCCCAGCGAGCCCGGGCCGCCCTCTCGGAGGGGGCGACGATCGAGGAGATCTATCGCGAGACGGTGGCCGAGACGGGCGCGACCTACGGGATAGGATCAGCGGTCAGATGAGTCTCCCTATTCCGGCGAGCCCGGGCACCGAGCAGAGATGAGCGAGGCCGAGCAAGGCAGCGCCGCCGGGCCCGGGGAGCAGCCGCCGACCGAGGAAGAGATGCGCGCTGCGCTCGAGGAGCAGATGCGCGAGGTCCGGGTCGAGGACCTGGTGCTGCAAAGCGTCGCCAGCATCATCAACCTCACGGCGCGCAGGATCGCCAAGCCCGACGAGCAGGACCTCGGGCAGGCGAAGGTGGGGATCGACGCGGTGACCGCGCTGGTAGAGCTGCTGCCCCCCGACGCGTCCAAGCAGGTCCGCAACGCCCTCTCCGAGCTACAGGTCCTCTACGCACAGGCGGCAGGTGGCGAGGGGGCCGAGGGCGGCGGCGGAGCCGGCGGCGGCGGCGGCGGTCCCGAGGGCGGCAAGTCGCAACCCCCTCCCGCTCCGGGGCCCCGCCAGGAACCCCCGCCGCGACTCTGGACCCCGGGCTCCTGAGCGGACCGGATGGCGCGACGACCCCCCTCGCAGATAAACTCCCGCGCCGCCTGACCGGGGTCCCTGCCCCGGGATAACCCACCGAGGAGCCGAACTTGACCGACTTTCTTACCGATTACGGAGTGGTGGTTGCGCTCGTCTGCGCGGCCGCCGCGGTCGTCTACGGATTGCTGATCACCCAGCGCCTGCTCACCCGCTCGCCCGGCAACGAGCGGATGCAGGAGATCTCGCACGCCGTACAGGAGGGAGCCGGCGCCTATCTGCGCCGCCAGTACCAGATCATCGGCCTGGTCGCGATCCCTCTGGCGGTCCTGCTCTGGATCGTCCAGGGGGACGTGCTGCCGGCGATCGGGTTCGTGATCGGCGGCGCGCTCTCCGGCGCCACCGGCTTCATCGGCATGAACCTCTCGGTCCGCGCCAACGCCAGGGTCGCCGAGGCGGCGCGGGGCGGGGTTCCGCCGGCCCTGGACGTCGCCTTCAAGGGAGGCTCCGTGACCGGGATGCTGGTCGTCGGCCTCGCCCTGCTCGGGGTCGCCGGCTACTTCGGCGTCCTGGTGCTCACCGACCACACCGACAAGGAGGCCGTCGACGCGCTGATCGGGCTCGGCTTCGGTGGCTCGCTGATCTCCGTCTTTGCCCGGCTCGGCGGCGGGATCTTCACCAAGGCCGCCGACGTCGGCGCCGACCTGGTCGGAAAGGTCGAGGCGGGTCTCCCCGAGGACGACCCCCGCAACCCCGCCGTGATCGCCGACAACGTAGGCGACAACGTCGGCGACTGCGCCGGCATGGCCGCCGACCTGTTCGAGACCTACGCGGTCACCTCGGTCGCGGTGATGCTGCTCGGCGTCCTCACCTTCACCAACGAGTTCTCGCGCGAGGTGGCGATCTTCCCGCTGGTGATCGGCGGAGTGGCGATCATCGCCTCGATCATCGGAGCGCTTTCGGTGCGGACCAAGTCCGACCGGGTCGAGGGCGCCCTCTACCAGGGGCTGATCGTCTCGGGTGTCCTCTCGATCGCCGCCTTCTACCCGGTCACCGAGTGGCTGATGAGCGACCCGCTGCGCCTCGGCTTCGCCAGCGCAGCCGCGGAGGCGGTGAGCGTCACCGATCTCTGGCTCTGCGCGGTGATCGGGGTCGCGGTGACCGCCCTGCTGTTCGTGATCACCGACTACTACACCTCGACCCGCTTCCGCCCGGTGAAGACGATCTCCGCCGCCTCGGAGACCGGCCACGCGACCAACATCATCCAGGGCCTCGCCCAGGGGCTGCAGTCGACCGCCGCGCCCGCGCTCGTACTCGCCCTGGCGATCCTCGGCGCCAACGAGCTGGCCGGGATCTACGGGATCGGCGTCGCGGTGATGGCGCAGCTCTCGCTGACCGGGCTGATCGTCGCGCTCGACGCCTTCGGGCCGATCACCGACAACGCCGGGGGGATCGCCGAGATGGCTGACCTGCCGGAGGAGGTCCGCAACGTCACCGACCCCCTCGACGCGGTCGGCAACACGACCAAGGCGGTGACCAAGGGTTACGCGATCGGCTCGGCCGCGCTGGCGGCGCTGGTCCTATTCGCCGCCTTCAAGAGCGAGCTCAGGGGCGAGGCACCGGCCGGGTACGACCTCAACGGGCTTTTCAATCTGACCTCGCCCGACGTCCTGATCGGCCTGATCATCGGCGGGATGATGGTCTACCTCTTCACCTCGCTGGCGATCGAGGCCGTGGGCCGCGCCGGCGGCCAGGTGGTCGAGGAGGTGCGGAAGCAGTTCAGCGAGCACCCGGGGATCATGGAAGGCACCGAGAAGCCCGAATACGGCAAGACGGTCAGCATCGTCACCCTGGCGGCGCAGAAGGAGATGATCCTGCCGTCGCTGATCCCGATCGCGGTCCCGGTCGTGGTCGGCCTGCTGAGTGTCGATGCCCTCGGCGGCCTGCTGATCGGCGTGATCATCGTCGGCCTCTTCGCGGCGATCTCGATGACCGCGGGCGGCGGTGCCTGGGACAACGCCAAAAAGCTGATCGAGGACGGCGCCTACGGCGGCAAGGGCTCCGAGGCCCACGCCGCCTCGGTTACCGGCGACACGGTCGGCGACCCCTACAAGGACACCGCCGGCCCGGCTATCAACCCGATGATCAAGGTCGCCAACATCGTCGCGATCCTGATCATCCCGATCGTCCACTTCTAGGGCGGCCAAGCGGACCGTTCGGGGCGAGAGTGATCTGAGTCATCCATGCGATGACTATTTGCACTCTCGCCCCGGCAGCCGCGACCCGTCGCATCTCACCCGGAGTGGGACGCTAGGGTGCTCGCGTGCCTGAGGCCTGGGATCAGGCGGTCAACCTGGCTGACTTCGAGCGGATCGCCTCGGAGCGGCTCGACGCGGGGACCCTCGGCTACTTCGCCGGCGGCGCGGCGGATGAGGTCACCCTCGCCGACAACGTCGCCGGGTGGCGTCGCTGGCGGCTGCGGCCCCGGGTGCTGGTCGACGTCAGCGAGGTCGGCACGGGAACAGAGTTGTTGGGCGGCCCGGTCTCGATGCCGATCTGCATCGCCCCGGTCGCCTTTCAGCGCCTGGTCGATCCCGACGGAGAGGTGGCGATGGCGCGGGCCGCAGCGGCCGCCGGGACTGTGATGTCGCTGTCGACGATCGCCACGGCGCGCCCCACCGAGGTTGCGGCCGGCGCCCCGGGCGGGAGGCGCTTCTTCCAGCTCTACTGCTTTCGCGATCAGGGCGTCACCAGGGCCTTGATGGAGGAGGCGATCGAGTCGGGGTTCGAGGCGATCCTGCTGACCGTCGACGCCCCTGTGGCGGGCCGGCGCGAGCGCGATCAGCGGACCGGATTCGCCGTCCCGCCCGACCTCAGCGTCCCCAGTCTCGACGCGGCGCTCCGCGGAGGAACGACCTTCGTGCCCCAGGTCTTCGACCAGGTCGACGCGGCGCTCGACTGGCAGGACCTCGAGGATCTCGCGTCGGAGTGCGCGATCCCGGTCCTGGTCAAGGGCGTGCTCACCGCCGAGGACGCCGCCCTCTCGATCGAGCACGGAGCGGCGGGGGTCGCCGTCTCCAACCACGGTGGCCGCCAGCTCGATTGCGTCGCCGCGACCGCCGACGTCCTTGCCGAGATCGTCGAGGCGATCGAGGGGCGGGGGACGGTGTTTGTCGACGGCGGCATCCGCCGCGGAACCGATGTCGCCATCGCCCTCGCCCTCGGGGCGGATGCGGTCCTGGTCGGCCGTCCGGCGCTGTGGGGCCTCGCCGTGGGGGGAGAGGCGGGGGCGCGCCGGGTGCTGGAGATGCTCCGCGACGAGCTGGCGCTGGCGCTGGCGCTCTGCGGCTGCCGCTCGCCCGCAGATCTCACCCGCAGGCACGTCGGGAGAGGACCCGCCGGCTTCGCCTGAAGGGGGCCGCCCGGCGCCGTATATTCGGTTCGGATGCCAGACCATTTCCCCAATCCCGATGGCTAGGCGGATCCCTCAGGACGAGTCGCTCAGCCGCGTGCACGGCGTCGGAGCCCTGTTCGCCGCCGCCTACGGAAACGTCGGCTCCTCGATCTACTACGCGCTCGGCGTTACCGCGGCCTTCGCGCTGGGCCTGACCCCGGTTGCCTTCGTCATCTCCGGGCTGATCTTCATGTTCACCGCCGCCACCTATGCCGAGGCGACCGTGATGTACCCCGAGGCGGGCGGCTCCTCGAGCTTCGCGCGCCACGCCTTCAACGAGGTGGTCAGCTTCATCGCCGCCTGGGGGCAGATGCTCAACTACACGATCACGGTCGCGATCTCGGCCTTCTTCGTCCCCCACTACCTGGCTGTGTTCTGGGGGCCGCTCGGCCACGGCCCCGGCGACATCATCGGCGGAGCTGTGGTGATCGTCTTCCTCGCCGCCCTCAACGTCAAGGGCACCCAGGAGTCGGCCAAGCTCAACCTGGTGCTGGCGGTGGCCGACCTGGCGACCCAGGTCGTGCTGGTCCTGATCGGGCTGTTCCTGGTGTTCAGCCCCCAGGTGCTGGTCGACAACGTCCACCTGGGCGTCGCCCCCACCTGGGGGGACTTCGCGCTCGGGATCGCGGTCGGGATGATCGCCTACACCGGGATCGAGACGATCTCCAACATGGCGGAGGAGGCGCGCGACGCGCAGCGGACGATCCCGCGAGGGGTGGGCTACGTCGTGATCGCGGTCCTCGGGCTCTACCTGCTGATCCCGGCGGTGGCGCTCTCCGCGTTGCCAGTCACCCACAACGCCGCCGGCGAGTACACGACCCAGCTCGGCACCACCTTCGCCGACGACCCGATCCTCGGGATAGTCGAGAACCTCGGCCTCGGAGCCGGGCTCACCGACGTCCTCCGCGTCTATGTCGGCGTCCTCGCCGCCGTGATCCTCTTCATCGCCACCAACGCGGGCCTGATCGGCGTCTCGCGGCTGACCTACTCGATGGGCCAGCACCGGCAGCTGCCCGAGGGCCTACGACAGGTCCATCCGACATACCGCACACCCTATATAGCGATCATCATCTTCTCGGCGCTCGCGATCGTCACCCTGCTGCCCGGACAGACCACTTTCCTGGCGACGATGTACTCGTTCGGGGCGATGCTCTCGTTCACGATCGCCCACGTCTCGGTGATCCGTCTGCGACAGAGGCACGCGGACGTCGAGCGGCCCTGGAAGCCGCCTCTTAACCTGCGGGTCTTCGGGTTCGAAATGCCGCTGACCGCCGTGCTCGGCGGGACCGGCACCTTCGCGGCCTGGATCGTGGTGATGGCGCTGAACCCGAAGACGCTGGTCGTCGGCTCCGGATGGATGCTCTTCGGCATTGTCCTCTATGTCCTCTATCGCAAGCGCCAGAAGCTCCCTCTGGCGAAGACCGTCAAGGTCAAGCTGAAGGCGCCCCTCGGGGTCGAGGACATCGAGTACCGGAGCGTCGTCGTCGCCTTCGAGGATGGGCAACCGTTCTCGGAGGAAATGGTCGCGACTGCGGTAAAGCTGGCCTCCACCCGCCGCCGCGGGATCCACGTCCACTCGATGATCGAGGTCCCCAACCACCTGCCGCTGAACGCGGAGGTGAGCAAGGAGGAATCCGCGGCGCAGAGCAAGGTCGAGCAGGCCAAACTGATCGGCGGCATGCGCGTCAGCGGCCATGTCGAGAGGGTCCGGCCGGGGCAGGCCGGCTACTCGATCGCCAAGGAGGCCGAGATGATCAAGGCAGTCGCGGTCGTCGTCGGCCTGCGCTACCGCAACGGCACCCCCCTCTATGGCAAGACCCTGCAGACGGTGTTGGGAGAGCGGCCCTGCCGGGTGATCGTCGTTTCCGAGGGCGGCGGGCGGCCGGAGCCCGGCCCCTCGGCGGTCCTGGTCGGGGCCTGAGGCCGAAGCGCTTTCTAGAATCGCGACGATGGTATCGCCCGAGGGGATCTACCACGGCTCAGTGCGGGCCTTCTCGGTCGTCTTCATCGCGATCGGGGTGGCCGTCCTGGCGGTGACCCTGGGAGCAGGCGGGGGCCCGCTCTCGGCCGGGGTCCTGATGGGCGTCGCCTTCATCGCCGTCGGCGCCGGCCGCCTCTGGGCGGCATCGCGGATGCGCCGGTGAGCGGGCGGAGCGACGGCGATCGCGGCGCTCCCGCCGGCGGCGCCGAGGGGCCCTCGCCGCGGACGGTCGTAAGCCCGGACCGGCTGCGTCGGGGCCTCGGTTTGCCCTGGCTGTTCGCCGCGATCTATTCCGCGGTCGGCTTCTCGATCTACTTCGCCCTCGGCGTGGTCGCGGACCGCGGCCTCGGGCTGACCCCGCTGATCTTCCTCGTCTCGGGGCTGCTGTTCGTGCTGACGGCCCTCAGCTACGTCGAGGGCGGGGCGATGTTCCGCGAGCGCGGCGGCTCCTCGACCTTCGCCCGCTACGCCTTCAACGAGCTGATCTCGTTCATCGCCGGCTGGGCGATCCTGATCGACTACCTGATCGTGATCGCCCTGGCGGCGATCTCGGTTCCCCACTACCTCGAGCCGGTGTCGGCCAACTTCAGCGAGCCGGGCTGGGAGGTGACGGTTGCGGGCGCGGTGATCCTCGCCGCCTGCCTCCTCAACGTCCGCGACATCAGCGGCAGCCCCCGCCAGCGGGCCCTCGCCGGGCTGGCGCTCGCCGACGTCCTCCTCCAGCTGACGGTGATCGGGGTCGGCGTGTTCGCGGTCTGGCACCCCGACCGGCTGACCGCCGAGCTCCACCTCTTCTCCAGCCCCGACTTCGTCGACATCGTCTACGCGGCGGTGCTGGCGATGCTCGCCTACGCCGGGATCGAGGCGGCATCCAACCTGGCGCCGGACATCGACTTCAGCAGCCGGGACCTGAAGAGGATCGTCTCGGTCGGGGCGGTGATGGTTCCGCTCACCTACGCGGGGATGGCGGCGATCGCGCTGATGGCGGTCCCGGTGGTCGCCGGGCCGGGCGGTCCGGAGACCGCGCTCGGCACCAAGTTCGTCGAGGACCCGGTTCTCGGGGTCGTCTCCTCCTATCACCCGAGCTGGCTCGCCGACGTGATGAGGTGGGTGGTCGGGCTGGTGGCCGCGTCGGTCCTCTTCTCCGCGGCGACGACCTCGATGCTGGGGGTCTCGCGCCACATCTACACCCTGGCGATTAACCGCCAGATCCCCAGCTGGCTGGGCAAGCTGAACAGCCGCTACTCGACCCCGCACGTCGCGATCGCGCTCTCCGGGTTGATCGCGCTGGGCCTGGTGGTGCCGACCGACGTGAAGCTGCTCGCCGGGATCTACGCCTTCGGCGCGACCCTGGCGCTGACCATCGCCCATCTCTCGATCATCCGTCTGCGTCTCAGCGATCCGGAGCGGACGAGGCCGTTCAGGATCCCGCTCGGGATGCCGTGGAGGGGGCAGGAGCTGCCAATCCCGGCGATCTTCGCGGCGCTGGCCAGCGCCCTGGCCTTCGTCAGCGTCATCCTCTACCACGACCGCGCCCGCTGGGTCGGCGGCGGATGGATGCTGTTCGGGATCGTCAGCTACGTCGTCTACAGGCGCTTCTTCGAGCAGACCAGCCTGACCCGGCGGGTCTCCGTTAGCCCGGAGGCGCTGACTAAGCAGGTCCCCGAGGTCGAGTTCCGCAACATCCTGGTGCCGGTATTCGGGACCGAGCTCGACGACGACATCGTCGGCACCGCCGGCCGGCTGGCGTCGGCGGAGGACGAGGAGCTCAGGCTGCGGATGCCACAGGGGTTCGGAAGACGCCACAAAGAGCGCACGGGAGCCTCGCTGACGGTGATGCACGTGATCAAGGTGCCCCTGAGCCTCCCCGAGGACGCGCCGCTGCGCGAGGAGGAAAGGAGGGCGGAGCAGATCCTCGAGCGGGCGCGGGAGGTGGGAGAGGAATACGAGAACGTCCAGGTCAAGAAGCTAGACGTGCGAGGGCGCGAGGTCGGGCCGAAGATCGTCCAGGTGGCGCGCGAGCTCGGGGTCGAGGCAATCGTGATGGGCGGCGAGCCCCCCTCGAAGGTTCGCGGAGGCGCGATCTTCGGCGGGGTCGGCGGGACGAAGCCCCCGGAGATCGGGGCGGCTACCGAGTACGTGTTGAAGAAGTCGCCGTGCCGGGTGTTGCTGACCGCGCCTCCGGAGAGCGCGTTGAAGCAGGAAGCAGACGAAGGCGCGGCGGAGGCTGGCGATGGGGCCGGCGCGGCGGGTGAGGAGGGCCACTCTGCCTCCTAGTTGCGCCGCCCGGGTTCTCTAGTATCCGCTCAATGTTCATCCTGATCGTCGGCTGCGGGCGCGTCGGCTCGAACCTCGCCCGCAACATGCTGAATGACAACCACGAGGTCTCCTGCCTCGACGAGGACCCCGAGGCGCAGGCTCGGCTCGAGGTCGGCCTCGATCAGAGCTGGGAGGACTCCGGCGGTCGGTTCACCGTCGGCACGGCGCTGGAGACCGACGCGCTCGACGCGGCGGGGATCGCCAGGGCCGACGCTTTCATCGCCTCGACCGACGGTGACAACACGAACATCGTGATCGCCCAGATCGCCCAGCGCCGCTACAACGTGCCGACCGTGATTGCCCGCATCCTCGACCCGCTGCGGGCGGAGTGGTACTCGCATCAGGGGGTGCGCACGGTTTGTCCGACCAAGGTCGCGATCGAGATGCTCGGGGCCGAGGTCAGGGCCGCTGCGGAGAAGGCCGAGGGCGCCTCCGGCGCCGGCGAGGCCGCCTGAGGCCGGGGAGGCGAGCATGTACATCATCATCGTCGGCGCCGGGAAGGTGGGGTGGAACCTGGCCAGGGAGCTGCTCGAAAAGGAGCACGAGGTGACCCTGATCGAGAAGAACCGCAACCGCTACTCGACGGTCGAGCAGGAGCTCGAGCACAACGTCCAGTACGGGGACGCCTCCGAGCTCTGGGTGCTCGACCGGGCCGGGGTGCAGCGCGCCGACATGATGATCGCGGTCACCGGCGATGACGAGGACAACATGCTGATCTGCCAGGTCGCCCGCGAGAAGTACATGGTCAAGCAGGTGATCGCCCGCGTCAACAACCCTCGCAACCGCCCCCACTTCGACCTGCTGGGGATCAAGCCGACGGTCTCGGCAACCGACCTGATCCTCAGGTTGATCGAGCACGAGGTGCCGGAGTACGGCCTCGTTCACCTGCTCGACCTCGAGGAGGAGAGGCTGGAGATCATCGAGATGCAGATCACCGAGGCCTCCAACGTCTCCGACAACCGGGTCGGCGACCTGCGGATGCCCGAGGGCAGCCTGCTGATCTCGGTTCTGCGCGACGGGCGCGGCTTCGTCCCCGGGCCCGACACGGTGCTGGAGCCGGGCGATGAGGTGCTGGCGGTGCTCGACCCCGGCAAGGAGGACGAGCTGAAGGCCCTGTTCGGTCCCGACGGCGACTCGGCGGGCGGCTGAGGGATGGCCGACCGGGAGGTCGAATACCTGCTGATCGGCGGAGGCATGGCCGCCGCCAACTGTGCGGCCGAGCTGCGGCGCCGCGGTGCGGAGGGCGGGGTGACGCTGGTCGGGCGCGAGCCGGAGCCGCCCTATGAGCGACCACCGCTCTCGAAGGAGTACCTGCGGGGCGAGGCCGCCCGCGAGGACGCCTACGTCAACCCGCCCCAGTGGTACGAGGAGAACGACGTCGAGCTGCTGAGCGGCCGCAACGTGATGTCGCTCGACCCCGAGGGGCTCACCGCGAAGCTCCAGGGAGGCGAGGAGGTCGGATTCTCCAAGGCGCTCCTTGCAACCGGCGCGATGGTCAACATCCTCCGGGTCGAGGGGGCCGAGAACGAGGGCATCCACTACCTGCGCGCTTTTGGTAACTCCGACGCGATCAGGGCGGCGGGGGAGGGGGACGGGCACGTAGTGCTGATCGGCGGCAGCTACATCGGCACCGAGGTCGCCGCCTCGCTGACCGCGACCGGCGCCAGCTGCACGATCGTCTGCATGGAGGATGTGCTGCTCTCGCGGACCTTCGGCGAGGAGGCGGGTCGCTGGTTCCACGAGCTGGTCGAGTCCAAGGGCGTGACCGTGCACGGGGGCGAGGAGCTGGAGGCATTCGAGGGAGACGGACAGGTCGGCGCGGTGGTGACGAAGAGCGGCCTCACGGTCGAGTGCGACGCGGTGATCGTCGGGGCGGGGGTGCGGCCCGACGTGATGCTGGCGGAGCGGGCGGGGCTCGAGGTCGACGACGGGATCGTCTGCGACTCGAAGCTGCAGACCTCAGCGCCGGGGATCTACGCCGCCGGTGACTGCTGCAGCTATCAGAGCGTCGTCCACGGTCGCCGCCTGCGGGTGGAGCACTGGGACGTGGCGATGCAGCAGGGGATCGCCGCCGCCGGCAACATGCTCGGCGACGAGCGCGACTACGACGTCGTTCCCTACTTCTTCAGCGACCTCGCCGACTGGGCCAGCCTCGAGTATGTCGGGCCGGCCTACGAGTGGGACGAGACGATCTGGCGCGGCGAGCGCGAATCGGGCGAATTCTCGGTCTGGTACCTGAAGGACGGGCGGGTCGCGGGGGCGCTCAGCGTGGAGCGATCCGAGGACCTGGCGGAGGCGCGGCGGATGCTCGCCGAAGGGGTCGACGTGTCGGGGGCGACGGAGGTAATCGCCGACTCCGGCAGCGATCTGGCGAGCATCGCGTAGCTATTCTCACCCCCACACTTTGCGCCCTGGTGTAATCGGAAACACGCCAGTCTCTGGAACTGGAATTCGGGGTTCGAGTCCCTGGGGCGCAGTTCGAATTGCCGCCGATCCGTCCGGATCATCTGCGAACATACGTTCGCTATGGGAAGTGGCCCGAAGAGAGCACCCGGGGAGACTCGCCGCTTGGTCGCGGAGGGACTGGCCGCCGGCCTGGCCCAGGCTGAGATCGCCACGAAGTACGGCGTCAACAAGGGCTCGGTTTCGTATCACGCCCGTCGTTTGGGAGTGCCGACTCGCGATGCATGTGCTCGCCGATATGACTGGGCTGAGATTCAGAGGGCCTACGACAGCGGATTGACGGTGCGCCAATGCGCCGATCGCTTTGGCTGTCATCTCTGTTCTTGGAGCGCGGCAGTCAGGCGTGGCGACGTCAAGCCGCGTCCGCGCGAGATTCCGATCGACGCCTACCTGGTTGTCGGACGCCGCGGTTCGCGTAGCCACCTGCGGCTTCGCCTATTCGCCGAGGGTCTGAAGGAGAACAAGTGCGAGTCGTGCGGACTCGCCGATTGGCGCGACGAGCGCCTGAGCATGGCACTGCATCACGTAAACGGCGACGGCACGGACAACCGCTTGGAGAACCTGATGATCCTCTGCCCCAACTGCCACGCGCAGACTGAGAATTTCGCCGGGAGGGGAATGGGGCGGCGCAGAAGTGCGATGCCTGTGAACGGAAAAGACCCCTGCTAACCGCGCTATTTCTCTGCTACCTTCGCCTCCCGATGAGCCCGCGCAGCTTCTTCCTCGCCGTGATGCTGGTCGCCGCCGTCGCGATCGTCGGCTGCGGCGGTGGCGGCGACTCTACGACCGACACGTCGGTGGCGACGACGCCGCCTGACTCCGGGACCCTGACCAAGGACGAGCTGATCCAGCAGGGCGACGGCATCTGCGCCGAGGTCAACGCTGCGGTCGGCACGCTCGAGTCGTCGACAAGCGATCAGGCAACCAAGCTGAGCCAAGAGGCGGATCTCTACTCGGGCATGATCGAGCGGCTCAAAGGGCTCGGCACTCCCGATGACGCGACCGGCCTCGACGCTGTCTACAGCGCCGGCGACGACCTGGTCCAGGCCCAGCAGGACGCTCAGTTGGCGGCCGAGCGCGGCGACGACGCCGGCCTCACCAGCGCCCAGGCCGATGCCGCCGCGGCGCTGGGGTCCTTCCAGGACGCCGCCGCCTCGTACGGCTTCAAGGAGTGCGGCCAGGAGGCTGTCGCCCCCCAGGGCACGACTACCACGACCACCCCCGCCTCGCCCACGACTCCCGCCACGACCACGCCGGCCGCCCCCGTCACCCCCGTAGCCCCGGCCCCGGCACCCGCTCCCGCGCCGGCGCCGCCGACGGGCGGGGGCGCCCCCGGCGGCACCAGCGCCGGCGGCGCGACGGGCGGTGGGACCGGCGGCGGAGGCGGCAGCAGCGGCGGCGTCGGCCCCGGCTAGGCGCCGCGTCGATCTTGCTCGACCTCAGGCGGCAGCCAAACGACTACGCCGCGGCCGACTCCGCCCACGCCCCGTAGAGCCGCGCGTAGGCGCCGCCCTTCTCGATCAGCTCCTCGTGGGTGCCCTCCTCGGCTATCCGCCCGCCTTCGAGAACGACGATCTTCCCCGCGCGGCGGATGGTCGAGAGGCGGTGGGCGATGACGATCGCCGTGCGGCCGACCAGGAGCCGCTCCAGGCCTCGCTCGATCACCTTCTCGGTGCGCACGTCAACGTTCGAGGTCGCCTCGTCGAGGATCAGAATCCGCGGCTCGGCCAGGAGGGCCCGGGCGAAGGCGACCAGCTGGCGCTGGCCGGAGGAGAGCTGCACGCCCCGCTCGCCTACCTCGGTCTCGATCCCCTCGGGGAGGGCGGCGATGAAGTCGGTCGCCCCCACGTTCGCCGCCGCCTCCTCGATCTCCTCGAGGCTCGCCCCCGGCCGGCCGAAGGCGATGTTCTCCCGCACGGTGCCGGAGAAGAGGAAGCCCTCCTGGGGAACGATCCCGAGCTGCTCGCGAAGCGCTTTTTGCTGCACGGCCCGCAGGTCGTGCCCGTCGATCCTCACCTCGCCTGCCTGGGGGTCGTAGAAGCGGGCGATCAGCTTGGCGAAGGTCGATTTGCCGGCGCCGGTGGCGCCGACCAGCGCCAGCGTCTGACCCGCCGGGACCCGCAGGTCGACCTCGCGGAGCGCCCACTCGACCGGCTCGCCCCTGGCCTCACGCTCGAAGGCCTCGTCGACGTAGGAGAAGGAGACGTCCTCCATCTCGATCTCGCCCCGCAGCTCGCCGGGGTCGATCGCCCCGGGAGCGTCGAGCATGTCGGGCTCGGTCTCCAGCAGGTCGAAGATCTTGTCGAGCGCCGCCATCCCCTGCTGGTAGGTCGTGTAGAGCTGGGAGAGCTGCTGGATCGGGTCGAAGAATGTCTGCAGGTAGCCGACGAAGGAGACGAGAATGCCGATCGCGATCGCGTGATTGATCGCCTGGGTGCCGCCGTAGAGGAGGATCACCGCCGTGCCCACCGCCGAGAGCAGCTCGACCGCGGGGAAGTAGGCCGCATTGAGGTAGACCGTCTTCAGGTTCGCCTCGCGGTTCAGCTCGTTCAGCTCGGTCATCCTGATCCGGTGGCGACCCTCCTGCCCGAAGCTGCGCACCACCCGCACCCCGCTCAGGGTCTCCTGCAGGTAGGCGGTGATCGCGGCAATCCGCTCGCGGGTCTCCCGGTAGGCGCCCGCCGAGTAGATCCGGAAGATGACGCTGGCGATCGCCAGCAGCGGGAAGGTGAGGAAGGTGACCAGCGCCAGCTTGACGTCGAGCACCAGCAGGATGACGACGACCCCCACCAGGGTGAGCGTGCTCGAGAAGAGGGTGACGACGCCGTCGGTGACCAGCTGGTTGAGCGCCTCGATGTCGTTGGTCATCCGCGAGATCAGCACCCCGGGGCTGCGCCGGGTGAAGAAGCCGATCGACATTCGCTGGATGTGGATGAAGATCCGCGCCCGCAGGTCCTGCAGGGCCCTGGTCCCGACCCAGCCGACCAGATAGGTCTGCACCAATGTGGCGAGGGCAAAGATCAGTGCCGTGCCGACGAACGCCGCGACG
>JBBRHQ010000020.1:0-17979 GCA_038222365.1 Solirubrobacterales bacterium | reverse complement strand
ATCGCCTCCGGGTGGGCACCGAGGTAGGCGCCCATCTTCTCCATGTCGGGGGCGCCGGTCTCGGGGTCGGGGAGGCGGGCCTTCAACATCTCGAGGAAGTCCTCAGGGTTGCGGGCGAGGAAGGTCGGCGAGGTCACGCAGAGCAGGTCGGTGACGGCGCCGCCGGGGAGCTGGAACTTGACCGCGATGCCGCGTCCCTCCCGCTCGCCGTCGTGGACATCGGGGTTGCCCGAGGCGGTCGAGAAGCGGACCAGGGCCGGCACCGGCTCGCCCTGGAGGTGCGGCGCCTCCGACAGCGCCGCCGCTTCGGCGGTGGCGGTGAAGGTCGCCTCACAGAAGAGGCCCTTGGAGTGCAGGGCGCGGGTGTGGGGGTGGCGGCCGAAGACGGCGTGGATCGCCTCGACGATCTCCCGGTCCTGCTCGGTCGGTTGGGGCGGCGATCCCATCTCGTCCGACCCTAACCGAGATCGTCGATCACGGCCATCGCAGCGTTTCGCCCGTTCAGAGCAATCACCGAGCCGGCCGGGTGGGTGGCGGCGCCGCAGAGATACAGATCTGGGATCTCGGTGCGGTGATCGAGGCGCCGGTCCCACATCTGATCGGGCATCGTCTCCCCCTGGAAGATGTTGCCGCCGGTCAGCCCGATCCGCTCCTCGAAGTCGGGTGGGCCGAGCACCTCGAGCTCCTCGACGCACTCGCGCACGTCGGGCGCGTAGGCCGCGATCGCGTCGAGGATCAGCCCGCCGACCTCGGCGCGGCGCTCCTCCCAGCCGCCTTCGGCAAGCTCGTATGGCGCGAATTGGGCGAAGACGCTCATCACGTGCTTGCCTTCGGGGGCCACGCCAGGGTCATAGCCGGTCTGGAAGTAGAGCTCGGCGAAGCCGATCGCCGGCTCGCCGCGCTCGCAGGCCTTAAATGCCTCCTGGCAGGCATCCAGCCCGGGGGTGATCGTCACCATCGACCGCTCCGGGGAGATCCCCTCGGCAGCGGCGGTGAAGCCCGGAATCCGACCGAGCGCGGCGTTCAGCTTGACCACCGGCGAGCGGGTCTTCCACTCTCCGATCCGCTCGGCCATCGCCGCCGGCACCAACTGCGGGGGGATCAGCGAGACGGTCCGCTTCGGCTCGGCGTTGGAGAGCACGACGCGGGAGCGGATCAGCTCGCCGCTCTCCAGCCGCACCCCCTCGCCGGGAACGATCTCGCTCACCGGGGCCCCGCAGGCGAGCATCGCCCCCGCCTCGATCGCGGCCTGCGCGATCGCGAAGGAGACCCGGCCCATGCCGCCCTCGACGTAGCCCCAGAAGGAGCCGTGGCCGAGCAGGTCCCCCTGGTGGTGCATCAGCTTCACCGAGGCGGTGCCGGGATCCCGCGGCCCGGCATAGGCGCCGGTGACCCCCTGCCCGAAGAGGGCATGATGGAGGCGCTCGTCCTCCATGTAGCGGGAGAGGGTCTCGGCGATCGACTCCTCGAAGAGGATCGAGACCAGCTCGGGATCGTTGCCGAGGATCTGCTCGACCCGCTCGCGGGAGGGGGAGGACCCGACCCAGGTGTCCCCGGCGGGACCGTGACGCAGCGCGGCGCGGCAGCGCTCGAAGGCGGCCTCGTATGCCTCGCGGCCGGCGATGTCGCTCTCCGAGAAGCCGTTTCGCCGCAGGTGCTCGGCGGTCGCCGCCGGGTCGAGGAAGCTGGCGTAGGAGGTACCGTCGGGCAGCGGCACCCAGGAGTTGGGCTCGGCGGCGAAGACGCGATAGCCGTGGCGCTGCAGCGAGAGCTCGGAGATCACCAGTTGATCGAGCAGCCCGACGACGTAGGCGCAGGGGCTGACCACGTATCGCTGATCGGCGAACGGTCGCTCCAGGGTGCAGGCGCCGCCGAGCTGCTCGCGGCGCTCGAGGACCAGGACGGAGCGCCCCGCCCGGGCCAGGTAGGCGGCCGCGGTCAGACCGTTGTGGCCGCCGCCGACGACGACCGCGTCCCAATCGCGATTGGCCAGGTCGCTGACGGGGGCGGGCAGGCCGATCCGCCCCATCTCCTCGGCGACGTTCACGGCGCCCAGTATCCCGCTTCGCGCGAGGGTAGGATCGTGGGAGTCTTTCGGGAATGCTCGTCCGATACCCCCGCGAACTCGTACCGAACGGTGTGACTCCACGACTCTCCCGCTCCGCCGTGACCACCGCGATGCGACGGGTCTCCGCGGGACGCATCGACGTCCTCGAGGGGGGCCGGATGCGCACCTACGGTCGCCCGGGAGCAGGCCTTCACGCCCAGCTGACGATCAACGATCCGAGCGCCTGGAGTGGACCGCTGCGGGGCAGCCTCGGCCTCGGCGAGGGCTACGTCGACGGGCTCTGGGAGAGCGACGACCTCGTCTCGCTGCTGCGGATCGGGGTCCGGGAGCTGAGCCGGCTCGATACCGTCGGATCGGTGCTGGCCCGGCCCCGCGCCTGGATCCACCGCCTCCGCGGCATCGTCCCCGAGAACACGAGGACCGGGGCGAGGCAGAACATCTCGGCGCACTACGACCTCGGAAACGAGCTGTTCGGCGCCTTCCTGGACCGTTCGATGACCTACTCCTGCGCCTATTTCCCCGACGGGGTCACCGGCCTGGAGGAGGCGCAGGCCGCAAAGCTCGATCGGATCTGCCAGAAGCTGCGTCTGCAGCCCGGAGACCGCCTGCTCGAGATCGGCACCGGCTGGGGCGGGCTGGCTGTGCATGCCGCCTCGTACTACGGATGCCGGGTGACGACGACGACGATCTCCCGCCGCCAGCACGCCCTGGCAGCCGAGCGGGTCCGCGCCGCCGGGCTCGAGGACCGGGTGACCCTGCTGATCGAGGACTACCGGGACCTGCGGGGGCGCTACGACAAGCTGGTCTCGATCGAGATGATCGAAGCGGTCGGGTGGCAGTACCTCGACAGCTTCTTCGACCGCTGCAGCGAGCTGCTCGAGCCCGACGGTCTGATGCTCCTCCAGGCGATCGTCATCGACGACCGCCTCTACGAGGTCGAAAAGGCGGCGCGGAGCTTCGCCAACACCCACATCTTCCCGGGCGGCTGCCTGCCCTCCAACGCCCAGATCGCCGACTGCGTCGCGAGAATGACCGACCTGCGCACCGTCTGGATGGAGGACATCACCGACCACTATCCGCGCACCCTGCAAGCCTGGCGCGAGCGCTTCCAGGCCGCCTGGGAGGAGCTCCGCGGCAGAGGCTATGACGAGCGCTTCCGACGCCTTTGGACCTTCTATCTGTCGAGCTCGGAGGCGGGCTTCCGCGAGCGACGGATCGGTGACGTGCAGGTGCTGCTGGCAAAGCCGGGATGGCGGCAGGAGGGGGGCGGAGCAGAGGTGAATCGAGGAGCCTTCAGGCAGCTTCGGGTCGCCTAGGCGGTCGCTTGATCGAGCACGCGAGAACCGGGGAGGGAGAGCCGCTGCTGCTGCTGCACGGCCTCGGCGCCACGAGGGCGATCTGGGAGCCCCTCAGCGGCCGGCTGGCTCAGCATCGAGAGGTGATCTCGATCGACCTGCCCGGGTTCGGCGGATCCGATCCGCTCCCCGATGGGGTGGCGCCGAGCCCGGCCAACCTCGGCGCGGCGCTCATCGCCTTCTGCGGGGCGCTGGGGTTCGATCGCCCCCACGTCGCCGGCAACTCACTCGGCGCCTGGGTCGGGCTTGAGATGGCGAGGGCCGGCGGGGCCGCATCGGTGACCGCGCTCTCGCCCGCCGGCCTCTGGAGCAGACCGCTGGGGCCACGCAAATTCGACAGCCACAGGCTCGCGGTCCGACTGCGGCCGCTGCTCTCGCTGCTCCTGCGGACGCGGCGGGGCCGCGAAGCGATGCTGAGAACGACGATGGCCCGGCCCGAGCGGGTCCCGGCCAAAGCGGGCCGGGCGATGGTCCTCGGCTGGGTCGATGCGCCCGGCTATGAGGCAGCCAACCACGAGATGCGGGCCGACGTCTTCGATCCGGACGGATTCCCCGAGCTGCCGGTGACTCTCGCCTGGGCGGAGGACGACCGCCTGGTCGCGCCGCCGCGGCCGCAGCAGTTCCCGCCCGGTGCCCGCTACCTAATCCTCCCGGGCGTCGGCCATACCCCGACCTGGGATGACCCGGGGCTGATCGCCCGCGTCCTGCTCGAGGGCAGTGCGGTGGGCGCCGTCGCGCCTTAGGATCACTCCGTCATGAGATGCAAACGGAGGTGGCTTGGATGAGGATGAGGGCGGCGGTGCTGGAGGAGTTCGGTGAGCCCCTCGAGGTCACAGAGGTCGAGCTGGACGAGCCGAAGCGGGGTGAGGTGCTGGTGCGGCTTGTCGCCTGCGGCGTCTGCCACACCGACCTCTACACGGCCTCGGGCGCCGACCCCTCCGGCTACGCCCCGGCGGTCCTCGGCCACGAGGGCGCCGGGGTGGTCGAGAAGGTGGGAGAGGGAGTCAGCCTCGTCGCCCCCGGCGATCACGTCGTCACCCTCTTCTCCCCCCAGTGCGGCGAGTGCGTGCACTGCCGAGACCCCCGCACCAATCTCTGCATGGCGATTCGCGAGGAGCAGGGGAAGGGGCACCTGCCCGACGGCAGCACCCGGCTGAGCCGCGGCGGGAAGGAGATCCGGCACTTCATGGGCACCTCGACCTTCGCCGAGTACACGGTGATGCCGGAGATCGCCCTGGCCAAGGTCAATCCCGAGGCCCCACTCGAGGGCGCCTGCCTCTTCGCCTGCGGCCTTTCCACCGGCCTCGGCGCGGCGATCAACACGGCCAAGGTCAGCGAGGGCTCGACCTGCGTCGTCTTCGGCGCCGGGATGGTCGGTCTCGGCGCGGTCGCCGGCTGCCGCCTCCAGGGCGCCGAGCGGATCATCTGCGTCGACCTCTCCGACGAGCGGCTGGAGCTGGCCCGCGGCCAGGGCGCGACCGAGACCATGGTGGGCGGCGAGGACGCCGTGGAGCGGATCCTCGCGGAGACCGATGGCTTCGGCGCCGACTTCACCTTCGAGGCGACCGGCAACGTCGCGGTGATGCGCCAGGCGGTCGAGGCGGCGCGGATGGCCTGGGGGCTCTGCACCGTCGCCGGGGTCGCCGGCAAGGGAGAGACCCTCGACGTCGTCCCGCGGTTCCTGATCACCGGGCGCCGCGTCGCGGGTTCGTCGTTCGGTGGGGTCAAGGGCCGCGAGGGGGTGCCCCAGCTGGTCGATCGCTGGCTGGCCGGAGAGATCGAGGTCGAGCCGTTCATCTCACATCACCTCACCCTGGACGAGGTCAACCGCGGCTTCGAGCTGATGGAGGCCCAGGACGGCATCCGCAGCGTCATCCACTACGACTGAGAGGACCGAGAGTGATCTTGCAGCGCACCGAAAACCCACAGTGGCTCTCAAACGCGTACCTGGTGGTCGACGAGCCGGGCGGCAAGGGCGTGTTGATCGACGGCAACGGGGTGCTCGAGCCGTTGCTTGAGCGGGCCGAGCGGGAGGGAACCGAGGTCACCCACATCCTCCTCACCCACTCCCACGCCGACCACCTGGAGGGGATCGCCGAGGCCCGCAGGCGGCTCGGCAACCCCGCACTCATCGCCCACCCCGCCGTCGCCGAGGAGATCGCCGAGGAGGTCACGGAGACGATCGAGGGCGGGGGGACATTGAGCACGGGCGGGCTGGAGATCGAAGCGATCGACACTCCGGGGCACGCCGCCGGGCATCTCGCCTTCCTGATCGACGGCACCGACGTGATCACCGCCGACGTCCTCTTCAAGGGGACGGTCGGCGGCACCAAGGCGCCGGGCGCCTCAGGCTTCGATGACCTGCGCTCCTCGGTCATGGAGGGGCTGATGAAGCTGCCGCCCGAGACCCGCGTCCACCCCGGCCACCGGGAACCGACGACGATCGGCGAGGAGTGGGAGTCGAACCCGTTCATCCGCGTCTGGCGCGGGCTCGAGGAGGAGGGCGGCGAGCAGGTCCGGGTCTGGGATCAGGAGGCGACGATGAAGCTGTGGGCCCCCGACTACGACGGCGGCAACAAGGCCTGGGTCGTGTTCAAGGACAGCGGGGAGGAGGCGATCGTCGGCGGCTCCCAGGTCGAGCGCTAGCGGGCGCGGGACAGGACCCCGACCCTCTAGAGGTCGCGCTCGGAGATCAGGCCGCTCTGCAATGCCCGCTCGACCAGCCCGACCCGCTTCTGGTTCTGCGGCAGCTCCTCGACCCGGAACTTCTCAAACAGCGCCCGCAGGTGGGTCTTGACCGCGTCGACGCTGAGGTGGAGCTCCTCGGCTATCTGCTGGTTGGTCGCCGGGGTGGCGAAGGCGGCGCTGTCCTTGAAGGGCCGGCAGAGGGCGAGCAGAACCCGCAGCTGCCCCGGCGAAACGGTCGCGGCCTCGGAGACCTCGCCGGCGATCACCGTGCTCTCGCCGCTCTCTTCACCCGGAACGCGATAGAGGGCGACCGTCTGCCCGAAACGGATCATGTCCCCGTCGCGGAGGTGGCGGCGCCCGCGGACGCGTTCGCCGTTGATGTAGGAGCCGTTGCGCGAGAGCCCGTCGTCGACCAGCGTGCACTCCTCGCGAACGACCTCGATCTGGGCGTGCAAGCCGGAGACCTCCTCGTCCCAGTCGATGCGGATATCGGCCGATCCGCGCCGGCCGATCCACAGCTCCCCGGTGCCCGTGGCGATCGGGACGATCCGCTGCCCGCCGTCAGCGTCGCGATAGACGAGAAACGGGCAACCCTCCCGCTCCGCCTCGATCTGGGCCTTCAGCTCGGGCGCGGTCACCGCCCGTGGTCCGTGGGGGGCGTCATTCATATGCTGATCCTAGAGCGGGAATTCGTGCCTCGGCATTAGCCGATCGAGCCCATCTCAACGAATGTGCGATCGAGTAATCGGGTTTCGCTTGCCACACTGGTTCCGGGCACCTTTCCCACGGCAGGGAGTTTCACCCCCATGGACAGCACGAACCCAGAGACGCAGTGACCGTCGGCGCGATCAGCGACTTCTTCTTCGCCTGGTATCCGGTCTTCGGCGTCCTCTTCATGGCCGGCCTCCTCTGCGTCTTCGGTCTGCTGCTGCGGCAGACGATGCGCTCGACCAAGCCGGAGACGATCCGCTCCACCAAGACCGGGCCGGTGCGCTGGGATGACGTGCAGGGAGTCGACGCCGCCAAGGACGAGCTGATGGACGTCGCCGAATGGCTGCGCGACCCGAAGCGCTTCAAGGCGCTCGGGGCGCAGCCCCCCCGGGGCGTGCTGCTGTTCGGACCCCCCGGCACCGGCAAGACCATGCTGGCCCGGGCGGTCGCAGGGCAGGCCGGGGTTGACTTCTTCGCCGCCTCCGGATCGAGCTTCGTCGAGATGTTCGTGGGAAGGGGCGCGGCGCGGATCCGGCGACTCTTCAAGGAGGCCCGGAAGTCAGGGCGGGCCGTGATCTTCATCGACGAGCTCGATGCGGTCGGCGGCAGCCGCACGGGTGGCGGCGACGGAGGCAGCAGCGAGCGCGAGCAGGCGCTAAACCAGCTGCTGGTCGAGCTCGACGGCTTCGAGCGCGACCCGGCGACCGTGATCGTGATCGCCGCCTCGAACAACGTCTCCAAGCTCGACCATGCGCTGCTGCGCCCGGGCCGCTTCGACCGCCAGGTCCTGGTCGCGCCGCCCGACCGCGACGGCCGAGTGGCGATCCTCCGCGCCCACGCCGAAGGCAAGCCGCTGGCCGATGACCTCGACCTCACCGACGTTGCCCGCAAGACGACCGGGATGACCGGGGCTCAGCTCGCCAACTCGCTCAACGAAGCGGCGATCATCGCCGGGCGGGCGGGGCGGGACGCGACCCGCCGCGAGGATCTCGACGAGGCGCTGCTGCGCCAGTCGGTCGGCTCCCAGCAGTCGCGGCGCCTGACCCAGAAGGAGCGGCGCATCGTCGCCTACCACGAAGGCGGCCACGCGCTCTGCCGCAGGCTCCTCGGACTCGATCCGCCAGAGATCCTCAGCATCGTCCCGCGGGGTCCGGCGCTCGGCTTCGTCGGCCACTCGCCGCAGGAGGACACCTACATGCGCTCCCGCGATCAGCTGCTCGATGAGACCGTCACCCTGCTCGGGGGAAGGGCGGCCGAGGAGCTGATCTTCGGCGAGGCCTACACGGGCGCGGCCGACGACCTCGCCCGAGTGCACGCGGTCTGTAAGCAGATGATCTCCGAGTTCGGGATGGGGATCGACGCCGACGGTCCCGGGGAGGCTCCGATCGCTCTGCCGACCGAGGACTACTCGCTCTCCGACCGCACCCGGCGCGATGTCGACCTCGGCGCGATGGAGATCGCTCGCGATGCTCACCGCCGGGCGCTCGGCCTACTCAGCGCCAACCGCCGCTGCCTCGACGACCTCGCCGCCAGCGCGCTGGAGCGAGAGACCCTGACCCGCGAGGACCTCGACGAGATCTTCGCCGCACACCCGTTGCAGACCTCGGAGCTGCCCGCGGTCGAGGCGGCGCTGATGGAGCTCTCCAACCAGCCCCTCGAATAAGCGCCCGGGTGCGACCCGGCGGCCACGTTTTGCTGTCAAGGTTCCGGGTAGCCGAGCAGTGTCGGCCGATGCGCTCCGCGCGCTGCGATCTCGGGGCAGGCCCCGTCCCAGCGAGCGCAACGGTGCGGCCGCCACGCACGGAACTGACCAACGCTGTCGCTGGTGTCAGACCAAGCTCATACACCTGGGGATTCTGCGCCCGCCTCGACGACGGGACTCTCGAAGCTGGCCGGCGAGTCGGAGCTCTGGCGGCGGCTGCGCGAGGACGACGACCAGGCGGCGCGCGAGGAGCTGGTGAAGCGCTACCTGCCCTACGCGACCAGCCTGGCGAGGCGCTACCGGGCCGCCGCGGAGCCCTCCGACGACCTGATCCAGGTCGCCAGCGTTGGCCTGCTCAACGCGATCGATCGCTTCGACCCCGAGCGGGGGATCCCCTTCCTGGGATTCGCCGCGCCGACCATACTCGGCGAGCTGAAGCGCCATTTCCGCGACCGGGTCTGGACCCTGCGGGTGCCTCGCGGGCTCCATGACAGGATCGCCGAAGTCGACAAGGCAATCGGCGAGCTCGGTACGCAGCTCCAGCGCGCACCCTCGGTTCGCGAAATCGCCGAGCGTCTTGACCTGGACGAGATGGATGTGCTGGAGGTCTTCGAGGCGGGTCAGAATCGCCGCACGCTTTCGCTCGAGAAGCCCGCCGGGCCCGACGAAGCCGACGATCCTCGACCGGCCGACTGGGTCGGCAGCGAGGATGAGAGCTTCGAGCTGATCGAGGGCCGGATCGCCCTGGAGAGCGCCCTCCCCCACCTCTCCGATCGCGAGCGCCTGGTCCTGCGACTGCGGTTTGTCGAGGACATGACCCAGTCGCAGATCGCCGAGCAGATCGGGCACTCGCAGATGCATGTCTCGCGCATCCTGCGCCGCACCCTGGCGAGGATCCGCCAGGAGATCGAGGAAGCTGAGGCCGACGGGGCGGAGGCTTAGGCCCCGGCCAGGCGGTAGACGACGTACTCGCCGCCATCGAGCTTCTCGGTGCGTATCTCATCGGCGATCGCCTCGATCGATCCCCCGATCTCAGGCAGCGCAAGCCCCTCGCGCAGGCGGGCTGCGCCTGCCTCGGTCAGCGGTCCGACCCGCAGGTCGATGCCCCCGTCGCCATCGGAGAGCGAGAGGCCCGGCTCGCCGCCTTCGAAGACGGCCGGCGCGCCGGCCGAGATCGCGTCGGCCAGCAGCATCGCGTCGGAGATCTGATCGACGGAGAGATCCCGGCGCGAGCCGAAAGCGCTGACCGCGCGGGAGAGGGTCGGGGGGAGGAGCTCCGGACGCGAGGCGACGATCCGCATCTCCCCCGGCAGGGATTCCGGTCCCTCGACCGCCGCGGCGGTCGATGCGCGCTCCTCGCCTGACATCGGCAGCCGCATCGTGATCGTCGTTCCCCGGTCGAGCCCTCCGCTGATCGCGAAGCTGCTGCAGAGGCGCGAGATCAGCGAGAACCCGAGCCGCAGGCTGGAGCGGTTCTCCTCGAGATCCACCGAAGGACGAATGCCGGCGCCGGAGTCGCTGACTTCTATCAGCATCGAGTCCCCCTCGGGGGAGACCGCGATCCGCATCAGCCCGGGGCCGTCAGGGTAGGCGTGGACGACGACGTTCATGCAGGCTTCGGTGACCACTGTCTTCAGATCAGCGAGCCGTTCCTCGTCCATGCCTCCGTCCGCGGCGAGGCCGGAGATGGTGTGGCGGATCAGCGCGACGTTGGCAGCTTCCGCTGGAAGCGTGATCTCCAGTCCCGCTGTTTGCTCGCTCATCGCCGGTCCGTCCCTCTGGCTGCCGGGCCCGTAACCGCCACCTATCCGCCGACCACGCGACTTGGTGCTGGGCAAGGATGACCTCCGCCTACCCTTCTCGGGCGCGGCAAAACCGGATCAGGCATTCGTTGAGAGCTCCCCCTCATGGGACGAAAGTCCAGCCGGCAGCGGCTCGGATCTCATGATCGCCAGGAAAGCCGCGTCGTCATCGACGTTGGCCCCGCAAAACTCGTCGAGGTCGGTGTCGATCCGCTGCACGGCCTCTCCCGGCCCTCTGACGTCCCGCAGCCGCTCGCGAAGGCGCTCCTCCCCGAAGCGGCCCGCGCTGGATCGGGCCTCCGTGACACCGTCGGTATAGACGACCAGCTGCTCCCCGAAGCTCAGCTCGACCGTCTCCAACTCCCACTCGGCGTCGTCGAAGGCTCCAAGCACCGGCCCCTTCGGGGCGACCTCGCTGACGGTCCCCCCCGAGAGCAGCAGTGGCGGAGGATGCCCGGCGACGGCGACGCCCACCGCCGGCCCCCCAGACCAGTTGAGGGTGAGCGCTGCGACGCTGCACAGTGCCCCACCGCGCTGGGCCAGCAGTGCCCGATTCAGCTGGGAGAGTGCGTCCAGGGGACTGCTGGTCATCGATCCCGCGGTCCGAAGCGTGTTGCGGGCCACCGCGGCGATCGACGCGGCCCGTGCCCCATGCCCGGTGACGTCGCCGATCACCAACATCCATCCCTCCTCGATCCGGAAGAGGTCATAGAAGTCACCGCCGATCACGTTCTCCGACCCAGCAGGGCGATAAAGCGCCGCGACCGACCACCCCGAGATATGGGGGATCGGCGGCGGCCGCAGCCCTCGCTGCAGGGTCTCGGCGATCTCGCTGCGCTCGCTGGCGATCCGCGCGTTCTCGAGCGCCAGCGCCACCCGCTCGGCGATCCGCCCAGCGATGTCCCGATCGAGATCGTCGAAGGAGCGACGGTCCGCCTGGTTGGCGAAGTTGAGCGTGCCGATCACCTTCGAGCCCGCCATCAGCGGCAGGATCATCACGGAGCCGATCTCGAGTTCCCGCAGCCTGCCGGCTTGGTTCTCGTCCCGCGCCTCGGCGGCGATCATCGGCTCGAGGTCGTCGGCCACCAACGGGCTGCCGGTGTGGAGGACCCTCTGCAGGCCGCCTTCCTCCTCCAAGCGCACCGGGTACTCCGAGGCCAGCGCCCTGATCTGCTCCGCGCGGGCCTCGTCCTGGTGGGCGAGGGCGACCATCGGCAGGGTCCCATCCTCGGCCGGAAGGTGGACGCTGCAGCAGTCCGCCAGCTGCGGGATCAACAGCGCGACCAGTTTTTGGAGCATCGCCTCGTAGTCGGTCGAGGTCACCAACAGCTCGCCGGTCTTGGCGAGCACCGACTGGGCGAACTCGGCCAGCTTGATGTCGGTGACGTCCTCGAACACGGAAACCGCGTAGATCGGCCTGCCCTCGGTGCCCGGCACCGCGCGCGAGCGGATCCGCACCCAGGTCTCCTTGCCACTTTGGGCGTTCACCATGCGGACGATCTGGGGCTCGCCCACCTCCCCCCGGAGGGCGCGCTGGGGAGCCATGTCCCGGCGATCGAGCGGTTCGCCCCGCTCGTCGTAGATGTGGTTCCTGACCTCGCCCGAGTGGGCCGCCTCGATCATCTCTTCGAGTGAGCCATGGCCGCCGAGCTCGACCGCGGCCTGGTTGGCGAAGATCAGATCGCCCTTGCTGTCGACTAATACGACGGCCTCGTCGAGGACCGCCATCACTGTGTCCATCCGGCGCTCGACGCTTTCCAGGTCGGTGAACAGACCGGCGTTCTCGAGCGCCACGGCGATCCGGTCGGCGAGGACGCGGGCAAAGCGCACGTGCTCTCTGGTGTGCCGCCTGCCCGACCAACCGTTGACCAGGGTCAGCGCCCCGATCCGGCGCTCCCTCGAGGAGAGGGCCAGCGTCATGAAGGAGCGCACGCTCATCGAGCGGAGGAACTCGAGGTCCTCCCCGGAATGCGCCATCGCCTCGAGGTCGGCATCCCTGGCGACCTCGACGAAGAGCGGCTCGAGCACGTTCCCATCGCCCTCGACGATGTGCTGGGGCAGCGACGGCTCACGGGCGGCGATCCGCGGCTCGATCTCTGTGCGCCTCGGCTCGGCGGCCCTCACCGCGACACGCTCGATCCGGTCCTCGGTGATCACGTCGATCATGCAGAGGTCGGCCAGCTCGGGGACGCAGAGCTCGGTGATCCGCTCCAGGGTGGTTGCCACCGAGCTGGACCCGTCGGCTACTTCCGCCACCTCGTTCAGCAGCCCCAGCTGCCGGCTGACCCTTCGGCTCTCGTCGATCAGCATTGACGAGTAGCAGGCGAAACCGGACGCACCGACCAGCAGGGACATCCTGATCAGATAGTCCCCCGAGCCGAAGTTGTGGTTCCAGATGCCGCTCGCTCCGGCGAGGGCGACGGTCAGGATCGCGATCGTCAGGGTCGCCCAACGGCCACCCCGCAGGGCGGTGAGAAAGGGGGCGACCGCGAACGCCCCGATCAGCACCACACCCCTGCCGAGGCGCATGTCCACCATCACCAACGCGCCGATGAACAGCAACGAAGGAATCAGCCCGGACCAGTCCTCTCGCCCGCCGGGCAGGGCCAGGTACATCCTCGAACTCGTCGATGAAACCCCCATCTGAGCCCCATTGTCCCCGATCAGAGGGGCAATGGGGGCTCAGGGACTAGGCCGAAACGGGCCTGCGGCTGGTCACCAGGCCCTGGTCGACGTGAACCTCTTCGTCGACCCACTCGGCGCCGGCGTTGCGAAGGTCCGTCTGCAGGCTGGGCCACGAGGTCAGGGTGCGCCCCCGGACGACGTCCGCCTCCACCAGTGTCCAGGGCGCATGGCAGATCGCGCCGACCGGCTTGCCCTGCTCGAAGAAAGAGCGGACGAACGCCAGGGCCCGCTGGTCGGTGCGCAGCTGGTCGGGGTTTGCAACTCCGCCCGGCAGGACGAGACCGTCGTAGTCCGAGGCCTCGCTGTCGTCGAGAGAGCGATCGGCCTCCAACGGTTGGGTCAACTCGACCTGCTCGACTCCCTCCGCGGCGACCAGAACGGCCACCCGCTTACCCTGAATCTGCTCGGTCATCGCCACAGCCTCCTGTTCCTCGGTTTCTTCAACGACTACCCCGACCATCTCCGGCTAACCGGCAGGCAAGGGCAGCCTTGGGAGCGGTCGCGCCCTAGCCGACGCGCATGTGAACGCGGGCGAGAGTTCCGGTCTCCCCAGAGCGGACCTCGAGCAGATCCGACACCTGGTTGACGATCCACAGGCCCCGTCCGGAGCTCTGCTGGGGGTCCGGCCTGCGGCGGCCGGCCAGGGGATCCTCGATCCTCCCCCGATCCTCGACCTCGCAGATCAGCTCGTGGTTCTGCCGCCAAGCGCGCGCAACCCCGCCCCCTCCCGAGTGCCGGATGCTGTTGGCGGCCAGCTCGTTGATCGCAAGCGCGAGGTCCTCGGCCCGCTCCCTATCGAGCCCCGCCTTCCTTCCATGAGAGACGGCGAAACGTCGCACTGCCTTCAGATCGGAAGCCGAGAAGCTGATCTCCTCCGCCTCGGGATCGGATGCCGACAGCTCGCCGTCGAAGGGCTCCGCGAGCCGCTCCTCTCCGGGATAGCACTCGCTCTGCCGACTGTCTCCGGCTTCGGCCAGCACGGGGTGGTTGCAGCAGGCCCCGGCGATCACCTCGGAGTCCAGGCTGGCACGGTCGTAGGGGCAGCGGAGCCAGAAGCCGTCGGCGTCGGCGAAGGCAAGGTTGAGCAGTGCTTCGTGACGGCGGCACTCCTCGATCTCCGCTTTACCGCAGTCAGCACAGATCGGCTCGCCGATTCCGCGGATCGAACGGCTCCCTCCACCGCAGTCATCGTAGAACTGACGCCAGGCGGGAATGATCCGGGCGGGATTGCGTCCCAGCTCGTCGAACTCGAGGAACTCGATCGTGTCGGCGTAGCCATGGCTGCCCAGCGCCAGCCGCAGCAACTCCAGCCGCTCGCGCCTGGCGGCGACCAGAACCGGCTCGCCGGCCTCGCAGCCTTCTGAAACGAACGGCAGGGTGCCGGCTACGAACTCCGCGTCGGACGAGTAGAAGAGCGCTTCGTGTCGAAAGCCGTCGGTCACAACCGAGAGGAATACATTCCTGGACGGCGGGGCCGGGCCGCTCCCGGTCCGCCTTGGTCCAGTCCGTTGACCTTACCCCGGTTGGCGAGCTTCAATCCTCGATTGTGGTAGATCGCACATACGTCAGGCGCGCACGCGTTGGGCTCAGGTTTGGAACTCGCCCCGCGAGGGGTATGCCGGGGCATCGGAACCGAGGAGGAGAGATGATCCGCTGTCGCCGCTGCAGCGCGGAGCTGGACCCGATCTCCTCCGTCGCGATCTGTCCGATCTGTCTCTCCAAGCACCGGGTGCGGAAGCCGCTCCGCCTCGAGCCCTCACGACGGGTGGCGCGTGGCTCGGCTTCGCCGCGTTGACTGCTCGGGACCGGGAGTTCGCCGGGTCCGGCGGGGGCGCGGATTTCAGTACGTCGAGGAGGACGGCACCCAGATCAGCGATCTGGAGACGATCGAGCGAATCCGGGAGCTCGCGATTCCCCCCGCTTGGGCCGAGGTCTGGATCTGCCCTCAGCCGAACGGCCACCTGCAGGCGACCGGAATGGACGCCGCCGGGCGCAAGCAGTACCTCTACCACCAGGCTTGGCGCGACAGCCGCGATCGAGAGAAGTTCAACGCGATGCTGGGCTTCGCGCGGGCGCTGCCCAGGATGCGGAAGAGGGTCGAGGAGGACCTGCAGCTTCGCGGTTTCGCCCGGGACCGGGTGCTTGCCTGTTCCGTGCGCCTCCTCGACCTCGGGTTCTTCCGGGTCGGCAGCGACCAATACGCGGACGAGAACGAGACCTTTGGGCTCTCGACCCTGCGCAGGAAGCACGTCCATTTCGAGAGAGGCGCTGCCATCTTCGACTACAAGGCGAAGGGATCCAAGCGCCAGGTTCAAGAAATCGCCGATCCGCCGGCGGTAAAGGTGCTAAAGGGCCTGGCTCGGCGAGATTCCTCGGGGCGCCGTCTCTTCGCCTACCGGGAGGGACGGGGGTGGCGTGATCTCTCCGCCGAGGAGATCAACTCCTATCTGAAGGCCGTCACCAGGGGGGATTTCAGCGCCAAGGACTTCCGCACCTGGAACGCCACTGTCCTCGCGGCGGTGGGACTCGCGGTCAGGGTCGAGCCCGAGGCAAGACTGAGCAAGACCGCTCGCAAGCGGATTGTCAACGAGGTCATCAAGGATGTCGCGGCCTATCTCTCCAACACTCCCGCGGTCTGCCGCGCCTCCTACATCGACCCGAGGGTCTTCGACTTCTTCGATTCGAAGGCGATGATCCGCCGTGCGATGCGCAACGCGCTCCACGAACCGAGGCCGGACAGGTTCCCCGATCGCGCCGAGATCGAGCGCGCGGTGCTGAAGCTGCTCTCCTAGCCCGCCTCGAGGGGCGCTGTGCCGACTGACCATTCGGTCGGGATTTGACGTAGGATCCGCAGGCGTTGATGCCGCAGAAGTTCGAGGTCACCACGGAGGCAGTCGAGGCGGGGATTCACCGGGTTTCGGTCCGGGGAGAGCTCGACCTCGAGACCGCGCCGCGCTTGGAGGAAGCCCTGAGCGCGGCCAGGTCGGGAGAGGGCATCTCGGTGCTGATCGACCTTGCCGATTGCGAGTTCATCGATTCCAGCGGGGTCTCGCTGATCGTCGGCTGCTGGCGGGATCTCGAGCAGAAGGATGGCGAGGAGCGGCTGGTGCTGTGCTGCGCCAAGGACCAGGTGAAGAGGCTGCTGAAGATCACCGGCGTCGAGGGCTCGATCTCGATCCACAAGCAGATCGATACTGCCCTGCGGGATCTGCGCGGAGAAAACGAGACGGCTCGGCCGGCCTGAACGCCTCCCTCCCGGAAACCCCGGGAGTTGGTCTTCAAGACCCAGGCGGAAACCGAGCAAGTCGGTCAAAAGCCGCCGAGGTCCAGGCCGGCGAGCCTACCTCGCGCCGAGCATGGGGGATACCCGGCTAGGGCTTTTTCCCCCGTTTACGCCGAACCCAAACATCGGAATCCGGGGGCTTGCCCGCGGCGATCGCGGGTAAGCGAAAGTCGTTCCCGACCTAAGGAGTCACCATGTCCACGATTGCCGTCATCGCAATCGTCGTTTTGGCCCTGATCATCCTCGCCGTCCTGCTGATGATGGCGCGCCGCTCGCAGGCGAACCGCAGGCTCGCCGACGCCCAGATCTCCGCGAAGCGAGACGACGCCGATCACCACCGAGACCGTGCCGAGGAGAGGCGCCACGACGCCAAGGTCGCCGAGGAGAGAGCGGCTCGCGTCTCGGCGGAGGCGGATCTGGAAGAAGAGCGCGCCCGCCAGCGCGAGACGGAGGTCGAGGAACAGAGCTAGGAGGAAACGATGGCCATGGACCACGGTTCGAGTGTGAAGAACGACAAGCAGTACTCGTCGAAGAAGGGCGGGAAGAACAGCGGCAAGGGAAAGGGCGGCAGCAAGTCCCAGAAGCGCGCGGCGGACGCGAGGGGGGCAAGAAGTCCTCTTGAGGTGAGCCTCACCCCTCCCGGCGCGGCACGGCTGCCCGGGACTGGGCCGCCGGAATCCGGGTGCGGCAGTTTCGACGCTGAACCGCGAAGGGAGCAACCTGAATGAACAACAGCCTCGAGAACCACCTGGTGAGCTGAGGATGGGCCTGCTGCGCGACAGAGGCTCGGCAATCGGCAACGGCGCCGCGCGCGGGGCGATCGCCGCGATGTCGATGACCGGGATGCGACAGGTCACCGTCAATGCCGGGATCGTCAAGCAGGCGCCCCCGCAGGCGATCTTCCGCCAGAGGATTCACCGCCTGGGAGTGTCTTCTCAGAGGAGGCGGCGAAAGCGAGTGATCGAGGAGCTGGCGCACTGGAGCTACGGGGCGGGCGGTGGAGTCGCCTTCGCGCTGCTGCCGGAAGCCGTGCGCCAACGGGCCTGGTCCGGACCGCTCTACGGATTGCTGGTCTGGTTTGGCTTCGAAGCGGGGGTCGCGCCACTCTTCGGGCTGTCGCAGGCACGCGAGACGCGTTTGGTCGATCGAGCCGCGCTGGCGGCCGATCATCTGCTCTATGGCTTCGTCCTCTCCGAGACACGCCAGGGTCCGGCGGCCGCAGCCTCGGAGTAGGTCGGCTGGTGCGGATCGCGATCACCGGAGCGACCGGGAACGTCGGCACCAGCGTGATCGCCGCCCTGGGCGAGCGACCGGAAGTGGACTCGATCGTCGGAATAGCCCGCCGGCGCCCCTCGGCCTCGATGCCGAAGACGACCTGGGTGAGTGCCTCGGTCACCGAAACCGACCTGATCCCGCATTTCCGCGGAGCAGACGTCGTCGTCCACCTCGCCTGGGCGATCCAGCCATCCCGAGACGAGACCTATACGAGGAGAACGAACGTGGACGACAGCGCGCGGGTCTTCGAAGCGGTGGCCGCCAGCGGCGTCCCGGCGCTCGTCTACGCGTCCTCGGTCGGCGCCTACAGCCCCGGGCCGAAGGCTCCTTGAAGGGCTTCGTACCAGCTCCGGCCTCCCCACTCCCCCACTGGACCCCAAGGCCGGCGGAGCACTCAGGTGGCGCGAGCT
>JBBRHQ010000019.1:0-18115 GCA_038222365.1 Solirubrobacterales bacterium | reverse complement strand
GAAGAGGTCGGTAACGGGGGTCCGCCTGCGGATCCAAGCCGAGTCAGGCCAGTGCGCCCAGACCCTGGTGGCGGGCTGGGCGGAGAGGATCTCCGCCGTCGAGCGGGCGTGGTAGTGGATCGTCAGGACGACGTGCATCGTGCCGCCCTTCGGCGGCTGCAACCGCCGGCCCTGATCGGCGGCGAGGAGCGGATCGATCAGCACAAGATCCTTGCCGCGCCGCAGCGCCAGCGAGCCGACCTCCTCGCCCCATTCCTGGTGGAAGGTCTTCCAGCGCCATAGCCCGGGCGCAAGCTCCTCCCCGATCATCGCTCGGGCCGCGGGCGGCGGCGGGCGGTGCGGGGGCGCTGGGCGGCCTCGCGCAGGCGGCGCTGATGCTCGTGAGCGTTGGATATCAGCAGGTGAGCCATGTACCGCATGATTCCCTCCTTCTCGAATGGTTGCCGTCAACACCGGCATACCCCGTTTGCAGGTGTCGCAAACACTAGCTAAACTAAATAGCTGGTGTCAAGGGCAAATTCGACAGAGGCGGATTCTGGGTTGGCGCTTGTCCGGGACTTCGTCAACACCCGGGACATAGACGAGGACACCGACGCGATCGCCGAGCCCGCGGCGCTCGCCGCCTGGGTCGAGGAGCGGGCGACGATCCCGACCGAGGTACCGGGCGCCGAGGAGCATCGCCATGTCTTGGCGCTGCGCGAGGCAATCAGGGCGCTGCTGCTCGCAAACAACGGCCATGACGCCGTCCCCGGCGCGCTGCTGCCACTCGAGGCCGCCGCCGAGCGCGCCAGGATCGCGATCGAGGTCGACGGGGACAGGGTCGAGGTGCACCCTGAGCCTCAGGGGGTGGCCGCCTTCGAGGCGCGCCTGCTGCTCGCGGTCGCGGACGCCCAGCGGCGGGGAACCTGGCAGCGGATCAAGGCATGTGCGGCGGGCGACTGCCAGTGGGCCTTCTATGACGGGTCGCGCAACCGCTCGCGCACCTGGTGCTCGATGGAGGTCTGCGGCAACCGCGCCAAGACGCGCAGCTACCGCCACCGCCACTCGGGCGGCTGATCAGCTCCCCGGGGCCAGTGCGGAGATCAGCTCGCCGAGGCCCTCGGGGGCGGTGATCGGAGTGAGGATCGGCAGCGTCACCCCGCCGGCGACGAACTCATCGAGGCGCTCGCGCATCTGCTGCGGCGAACCGAAGACGAAGGTCTGCTCGATCAGCTCCCAGGGAGCGGCCGCGATCGCCGCCTCGCGGTCCTTCGCGCCCCAGGCTTCGACCATCTCGGCGATCTCCTCGCCGAACCCGAGCCACTCGAAGAAGGCCGCATAGACGGGCACGGTGACGTAGGAGGTGAACATGAAGCGTGCCAGCGGCTCGACCTGCTCGCGCTCGCCCGGCAGGCAGAAGAAGCGGCAGAGGAGCTCGAACCCGGCCGGGGCGGCGGCGATGCCCTCGGTGACCCTGGGCAGTCCGCTCAGCGGCAGGAAGTTGGTGAATGCCCCGTCGGCGCGCTTCATCGCCAGCTCGAGCATCCTCCCGCGCAGCGCGGCGAGCACGATCGGCACCCGCATCTCCGGCGCCCGCTCGAGCTTGAAGCCGCTCGTCGTGCGCTCGCCGTCGAGCGCGGACCGGAGGAAGTCGAGGCTCTCGGCCACTTTGCTCAGCGGCTTTTGAAAGGGGATCCCGTTCCAACCCTCGACGATCCGATCCGAGGAGGAGCCGATGCCGAGGACGAAGCGTCCGTTGGAGGCGTCGGCCATCGCCGCCGCCTGCTGCGCGAGCAATGCCGGGCCGCGCTGGAATACGCCGACGATGCCGGTGCCGAGACGCGCCTCGCTGGTCCAGGCGGCGCTCAGGGCGAGCGGCGTGAAGCCGTCCGGGCCGTTGGTCTCGCCAGTCCAGAGGTCGGTGTAGCCGGCGGCCTCGGCCCGGCGCACGTGCTCGGCGTGCTCGGGAAGGGAGATCCCTGGGAGCGGAAGCGTCAGTCCCCATCGCTGGTCAGCCATGCCCGCCGCACCCTACCGGCATCGGATAGTCTCGCCGCGGGTTGGACTTCTCGCGCGTACAGCGGACCGAGGTGGTGGGGATGGCTGGGGGCGTGTTGCTCGCGATCAGCCTCTTTCTCCCCTGGTTCGGCCTCACCGACGTGCCCGAGCGCGCCAAGCAGGACGCCTGGATCTGCGGCGCCGGCAACTTCAGCTGCAACGCGTGGCAGACCTTCCCCGTCAACCGCTGGCTCTTCCTGCTCGCCGCCGCCGCCCCCTTCATCCTCACCTACTTGGTGGTCTCTAACCAGAAGGGCAAGTACCCGACCGGGGAGTTCACGATGACCGCCGGGCTGGCGGTGATCGTCCTGGTCGGCTTCAATGGCTTGATCTCGAAGCCCGGCAGCACCGTCCAATTCGGGATCAGCCTGAAGATCGGCTTCTGGCTGGCGGTGCTGGCCGGCTTCCTGATGGCCGGCGCGGGGGCGATGCGCTCGCTGAAGTCCGGCGGCGGGGCCCAGCGCAAGCCGCCGGCGACCTTCTAGACGGTCGATTCCATCTAGTCTCCGCCCGTGGGCGTGATCTCCCAAGACGTGCGCTCCGGCGCCAAGCCGGACCGCACCCTGGCCCTGGAGGTGGTGCGGGGCACCGAGGCCGCGGCGCTCGCCGCGGCGCGGTGGGTCGGGCGCGGTGACAAGATCGCCGCCGACCAGGCAGCCGTGGACGCGATGAGGTTGATGCTCCACACGGTGCCGATGGACGGGATCGTGGTGATCGGTGAGGGCGAGAAGGACGAGGCGCCGATGCTCTCCAACGGCGAGCGGATCGGGGACGGCAGCCCTCCTGTGGTCGACATCGCGGTCGACCCCCTGGAGGGCACGCGGCTCTGCGCCCAGGGTGAGCCCTCGGCGCTGGCCGTGGTCGCCCTGGCCGAGCGCGGCACGATGTTCGACCCCGGGCCCTGCGTCTACATGGAGAAGATCGCCGGGTCGCCCCGGATCGCGGACTGCCTCAGCCTCAGCGACCCGATCGGCGAGGTGATCGGAAGGGTCGCCGAGCGAAAGGGGGGCAACGTCGGCGAGGTCACGGTGGTGATGCTCGATCGCGAACGCCATGCCGAGGCGGTCGAGGAGATCCGCGAGGTCGGTGCCCGGATCCGCTTCATCAAGGACGGCGATGTCTCAGCGGCCCTGCTGGCGGTCAGCCCCGGAACCGGGATCGACCTCCTCTGGGGGATCGGCGGAACGCCCGAGGGAGTGCTCTCCGCGGCGGCGATCAAGTCTCTCGGCGGCCAGATCCTCGGCCGGCTTTGGCCTCGCGAGGAGGAGGAGCGAAAGGCGGCGATCGACGGCGGCTACGAGCTCGAGCGGATCCTCGACGTCGACGACCTAGTCGGCGGCAGCGACGTCTTCTTCGCCGCCACCGGCGTCACCGACGGCGATCTCCTCGACGGCGTCCGCTATCTCGGCGACGGCAAGGCTTCGACCGACTCGCTGGTGATGCGCTCGCGCTCGGGCACGGTCCGCAAGGTGGGCGCCACCCACGACCAGGCGAAGCTGCGCGAGCTGACCAGCAGCGGTCTGTACGGCTAGCTCCTTGGGTCCGGGCCCCGAGGCGCAGAGCACGACCCCGGCGGCGATCGCCGGGGCGAGTGGATACATCGGCGGTCTCCTCGCCCGGCGGCTGCTGCGGATGGGCGTCCCGGTCAACGCGCTGGCCCGCCACCCGGAGGCGGCCGAGGGCCTGGTCTCGGATGGCGCGGTGCTCCACCGGGCCGACGTGCTCGACCGCCCAACGCTCGAGGAGGGCCTCGAGGGCGCGGGCGTCGCCTATTACCTGGTGCACTCGATGGGGCGGGGATCCGACTCCGACTTCGCCGCCAGGGACCGGCGCGGGGCCGCCAACTTCGCCGCGGCCGCGGCGAAGGCCGGGGTGAAGCGGATCGTCTACCTGGGGGGGCTGGGGGAGGGCTCCGAGCACCTCGACAGCCGCCACGAGACGGCCCGGGTGCTGGGCAGCGATGAGGTGCCGCTGACCTACCTCAGGGCCGCCGCTGTGATCGGCGCCGGCAGCGAGTCCTTCCGAACAGTCCTCTACCTGGTGAAGCGACTGCCGGCGATGGTCACGCCCCGCTGGGTCAGCACCCGAACCCAGCCGATCGCGATCTCCGACGTGATCGACTACCTCAGCGCCGCATCGGACCTCGACCTGCCGGTGGAGCGCCAGATCGAGATCGGCGGGCCCGACGTCACCACCTACGGCGGGATGATGGATGCGCTGGCCGAGGCGATGGGGAGGCGGGGGCCGCTGCGGGTCACCGTGCCGATCCTCAGCCCCGGCCTCTCCTCGCTGTGGATCAGCCTGATCACCCCGGTCGACGCGGGCATCGCCAGGCCGCTGATCGAGGGAATGACGACGGAGACGATCGTCGGCGATCGATCGGGGATGGATTTCTTCGACGTCTCGCCGACGCCAATCGACGTCGCGATGCGGGCGGCACTGGCCGGGAGCGAGGACGGTTAGAGCGGTATCTCTTCCTCTTCGGCCAGCGATCCCATGCTCGAGGCCGGGAGGTCGAGGCGGCTCAGGGATCTGAGGAAGCCGCGGGTGACGAGGACGTGGATGCGCAGCTCGGTCGCCCCGTAGATGTGGGCGCCGAGGCGCGCGAACCGTCCCCCGCCGCGCAGCAGCGGGTAGAAGTTCTCCACCTCGGCCCGGATCCGGATCCGAACGGGGTCATCGGCCTGCCCCGGCGAGGGGTCCATCCGCCGCACCGAGATCCGCAGGTGGCCGCGCCCCCGCTTCGCCACCAGCAGGCCGCGCTCGATCGGCCAGGTGACCTGCCCGAACCCGAGGCCGGTGTCATAGCGGGGCCGACGGAAGCGGAGGAGCACCAGGCGGCGGCTCGCGAGGACGATGGAGCGAGAGTCGGGCGCGTAGAGAATCCGGATCAGACCGAGCGAGATCCGGCGCAGGTGGCGCCAGTAGGCTCGCGCGAGCCGCTCCAGGTAGGAAGGACGCCAGAGGCGCTCGAGCAGCTCGGCGGGCACGATCGCCTCGGCCTCCTGCACCGAACCCGAGGGACCGGAGGGATCGACCGGCGCGTGAGCCTCCGGCAGCAGCCGGATCTGCACCGAAGAGGGGTCAATCGGTTCGCTCTGCGGCGCCTGGGGCATAGGGAAGCGTCCCGGTGTCGTGGAGCTCGTATCGCAGCGAGTTGATCACCGCCCCGGCCATCAGGCCGAGGGAGAGCAGGTAGAACCAGACCAGGGCGATGAGGATGAAGCCGACCGTCGAGCCGAAGCGCGAGAGGCTGGAGATGCTGGTCAGGTAGATCGGGAAGAGCCAGTTGGCGAGGCCCGTGGTCACGGTCACGAACAGCGCCCCCGGCCAGACCGCCCGCCAGGGCATGTGGCCCTTCGGCACCGCCCAGTAGATCACGCAGCAGATCAGGAAGGTGATCAGCAGGGCACCACCGATCAGCAGAACGGTGTCGAGGCCCTGGAGGCCGGAGAGCCCGAAGGGGAGCCTGTCGGTGGAGCTGATCACCGCGCCTTCGACGGTTGGCAGGACGACGCTCGCGGCGAGGAATGCGACGACGACTATCAGCATCACGAACGAGAACCGCTTCTGCTCGACCCAACTGCGGCACTCGACGTGGTAGATGCGGCAGAAGGCGGTGTCCATCGCCCCCCAGAAGGAGGCGCCGATCCACAGCGAGCCGAGCGCGGCGAGGATGCCGAAGGTGGCGGAGTTGCCGCGGATCCGGTCGATCACGGTGTTGAGCGTGTCCTGCTCGGTGTTGGGGAAAAGCCGCTGCAGGTCATTGAGGATTCCCGTCTCGACCCCCTTGATCCGCAGCACCTGGCTGAACACGAAGAGGACCAGCAGCACGAAGGGGAAGACGGCCAGCATCAGGTTGTAGGCGACCATCGCCGAGAGGCCGGTGACGTTCTCCGTGTAAGCGCGCTGCCAGAAGGCGCGAAGCCAGGAGGTATGGCGGGTGACCCGCTCGGTCGCCGCCGGCTCGGAACCTCCCGAACGCGCCTTCTCGGGCCGGGCGGCTGGCGACGTGGGCACGACAGCGGCGGGAAGGGGGCGCTGTCCGGGGCCGGTCAGCGGCCTCCCACGGCCTTTCCGATCCCGCCCGCCGCCCGGCCCGCCAGCTTCAGGCCGACTGCCGCGGCGCCGGTGGCCAGCCCGAAGCCGGCGCGGGCGAGATCCTCGAGCCCCGAGTGCGATGGAGCCGACGGGCCCGCGACGGGCCCGGTGCTCTCGGTCGTCGCGGCTCTTTCCTCGCGGGCGGCGGCCCGGCGGGGGCTCTCGACGCCTGGACGCGTTTTCGGCAGGTTGCCCAGCAGGCCTCTCTGATCGTTCATCGGAGGCCACCGTAACAATCGGCCATGCTGGTGTTGGTGCCACGGCGAGCGATTCCCGCCGAGACTATCCGCCGAATTTCGGGTTTCTGATGCACGGGCGGGCTCATTCAGGTCTTGACCGGGAAAATCGAAGCTTCTAAGATGCGAACAGACGTTTGAGTACCGAGAAATCGGGCACAGGCCCCTCTGCAGAGCAGAATCACGGCGCGGATCCGGAGCTGCCGGTCCGCGTTTTTGTGACCTCGAGCCGCCGATCCCCTCTCGGGCTGAAAAACCGCCAACGGCAACAGATCGGATAGAGAGCAGGATGCTGGTAGCAGAACTCCAAGAGCTTGAAGAGGTAAAGGGGCTACTCAACAAGGGGCAGCAGCTGGGCGTGCTGACCTTCGGCGACGTCGCCTCCGCCGTCTCCGAGGTGGACCTGGACGAGTCCGATGTCGAGGACCTCTACGGCCATCTCGAGAAGTCGGGGATCGAACTCGTAGAGGACGTCGATCCCGCCCAGAAGGCACAGGCCGACGCGATGCCGGCCGAGACCGGCAAGAGGGGCCGCAGGCGCCCGAAGCAGGCGCTGGACCTGAAGCCGGACATGACCACCGACTCGCTGCAGTTGTTCCTCAAGGACATCGGCAAGGTGCGATTGCTGACCGCGCAAGAGGAGGTCGATCTGGCCAAGCGGATCGAGAGGGGGGACCTCGACGCGAAGCAGAAGATGGTCGAGTCCAACCTGCGGCTGGTCGTCTCGATCGCCAAGAACTACCGGAACCAGGGCCTGCCTTTCCTCGACCTGATCCAGGAGGGGACGCTTGGCCTGGTCCGTGCGGCCGAGAAGTTCGACTACCGCAAGGGCTTCAAGTTCTCGACCTATGCGACTTGGTGGATTCGCCAGGCGATCGCCCGGGCGCTCGCCGACAAGGCGCGGACGATCCGGATCCCGGTCCACGTCGTCGAGAAGCTGAACAAGATCGGCCGCGCCGAGCGCAAGCTGGTCACCGAGCTCGGCCGCGAGCCGACCCCGGAGGAGATCGCCGAAGTCACCGGGATCGACCCGGAGGAGGTCGACTCGATCAAGCGCTCCGCCCAGGCTCCGGTCTCGCTGGAGAAGCCGGTCGGCGACGAGGAGGAGTCGGAGTTCGGCCAGTTCATCGCCGACGAGAAGGCCGAGTCGCCCTTCGACCGCGCCGCCGACCTGCTGACCAAGGAGGCGCTGAAGGAGGCCCTGGAGAACCTCTCCTATCGTGAGCGACGCGTGCTCGAGCTCCGCTACGGCCTCGGCGGCGAGCACCCCCGCACCCTCGACGAGGTGGGGCGGACCTTCAACGTCACCCGCGAGCGGATCCGCCAGATCGAGAATCAGAGCCTCAAGAAGCTGCAGTCGCTGGCGGAGGCGCAAAAGCTCAGAGAGGTTGCGTAGGGGCCGTCGGGCACCCCAGCTCTCTGAAACCAAAAAGGCCGCCATTTGAGGCGGCCGTTTTGGTTACAAGCCGTTCGCAGGGGCGCCCGACGGCCCAACCACAGCCTCGGTGCTTCTGCGGCTCCGCCGCACCTCAAGCGATCAGATAGTGGAGGTGGACGGTGCCGCCCTCGAACCGGTGCTGATCGATGAGCTCGAGCTTCAGCGGAGCTTCAATGGGCAGGGCTTGCTTACCGCCGCCCACCGCTATCGGCGTCAGGAAGAGGTGGAACTCGTCGACCAGGCCGGCCGCGATCGCCTCGGAGGCGAGGTTGGGACCGCCGACGCTGATGTCCCGTGAAGCGGACGCCTTCAATTCCCGGATTGCGGCAGGGTCGAAGTCTCGCTCGATTCGCGTCCTGGCGCTGTTCACCGATTCCAGTGAGCTCGAGAAGACGATTTTCTCCGCCGACCTCCAGATCTCCGCGAAGTCGCGCATCACCGGGTGCTCGTCCTCCATCGTCTCCCAGGCGACCATCACCTCGTACATGCCGCGCCCGTAGAGATGGGTGCCGACGCCTCGCTCCAGGTCGTTGGCGAAGCTGTGCACCTCCTCGTCCGGCGCCGCCCAGCCGAAGCTGCCGTCCTCGTCGGCGACGTAGCCGTCGAGCGAGGCGATCGCCGAGTAGAGCAGCTTGGCCATGCGACTTCCAGAATCGCAGGGTACCTGAGCTGAAAGTGATCTCAGTCATCTATCTCGTGACTCAGTGAACGCTCGGCAGTCGGTTGCGCCGCGATGCATGTGGCGCCGACCTCAAGACCTCGATCCAGGCGCCGATATATGTCCGCATGCTGGACATGGACGCGGCCCTGCGCAAGCTGGTCGAGCTTGACGGCTCCGACCTCCACATCAAGGTCGGGACGACCCCGATCGTGCGGATCGACGGAAAGCTCCGCCCGCTGGAGGGCCACGACGGGATTCTCTCGGCCGATGAGACCGAGAAGGCCTTCCACGACATCGCCGAGACGCGCTCGCTGACCGAGTTCGAGGAGGTCGGCGAGGCCGATTTCGCCTACTCGCTTCCCGACTCGGCCCGCTTCCGGGTCAGCGTCTTCAAGCAGCGCGGCGCGATCTCGATCGTCTGCCGGGCGATTCCCTTCAGCATCAGGACGATCGAGGAGCTCGGCCTTCCCGACGTGGTCCGCGAGCTGGCGGAGGAGCCGCGCGGGATCGTCCTTCTCACCGGCACCACCGGATCGGGCAAGTCCACCACCCTGGCGGCGATGATCGATCACATCAACAGCACCCGGGCGCGCCACGTCGTCACCCTCGAGGACCCGATCGAGTACCTGCACCGGGACCGGATGTCGATCATCAACCAGCGCGAGATCGGCTCTGACACCGAGAGCTTCGCCAGGGCGATGCGCCGGGTGCTGCGACAGGACCCGGACGTGATCCTGATCGGGGAGATGCGCGACGAGGAAACGGTGCGAACGGCGCTCTCCGCCGCCGAGACCGGCCACCTCGTGTTCTCGACCTTGCACACGCTCGACGCGACGGAGACGATCAACCGAATCATCGACTTCTTCCCGCCCCACCTCCAGCAGCAGGCCCGGGTGATGCTCGCCTCGACCCTGCGGGGAGCGATGTCGCAGCGCCTCATTCCCCGGATTGACGGGGTCGGGCGAGTCGCCGCGGCCGAGATCATGGTCGCGACCGGGCGGGTCAAGGATCTGATCCTCCAGCCTGAGGAGACGGGCAAGATCAGCGAGGTGATCGCCGAGGGCGCCTACTACGGGATGCGGACCTTCGATCAGGACCTGCTCGAGCACGTCCAGGCGGGGCGGGTCAGCGTCGAGGTGGCGCTGGAGGCCGCCTCGCGCCCGCACGACTTCAAGCTGATGCTCGAAGCCGGTGGAGCGCGGGCGAGCGGGATCGAGCAACTCGATTCCGGACGCCGCCCGGCCGGAGACGCAAACGGGTCGCCGGCGCCGGCCGCCTACCCGCCGGTCGAGGCCATCCCTCCGCCGCCGCCGCCGCCGCAACCTCAACCCGTCGCCGCAGGGGCGGCCGCGCCGGTGAGCTCTCACCCGCCGCCGGGTCAGGCCCCGGCATCACCGGCGCCGGCCGCCCCTGCGGCGCCACAACCGCCCCCGGGCCATGAGGCGCCGCCCGGCGAGAGCCCCGCGGGCTAATACGTCTGTCCAGATGAGGGACAAACTCAACAACAGCCCGATCGCCCAGGTCGCGCTGATCGCCATCCTGCTCGCCGGCGGCGCCTTCTTCCTGCTCGGCCAGGGCGGAGGCGGGGATTCCTCGACCGCCCCGACGACGACGCCGACCGCGACGGCCCCGCCGACGACCGACCCCGCCACCGCCGGGACCGCCCTGCCCGCCGGCACCGCGGATGTCTCGGCCTCCGCTACGGCCTCGGTGCCGGCCCCGCCGCTGCCGGCGCCGGTGAAGCGCGCCTACGCCTCCGGTGAGACGGTCGTCCTCCTGGTGATTCGCGGCGGAGGAATCGACGACAGGCTCGTCGCCCCGGTGGTCCGCGGGCTGAGGGCCGCCGGCGGGATCGCCGTCTTCATCGCCCCCGCCAAGCGGATCGCCCGCTACGCGGCGATCACCCTCGGCGTCAACGTCGACCGCGTCCCGGCGCTGGTCGTGGTCCGGCCGCGACCGCTCAGCGGCGGCACTCCGCAGGCGACGGTCAGCTACGGCTTCCAGAGCCCGGCGGCGATCGTCCAAGCGGTTGTCGATGCCTCCTATAACGGACCCGCCGCCACCTATCACCCGAACTAGGGCCGGGAGGCTCGGATGAGCAACGAGCAGTACCCCAACCACCTGCGGCCGGTGCCCGACTCCGGCGACTCGACGGCTCCCGTGCCCGAGCCGCCCGAGAGCAGCGGTCCGATCGGCCTCACCGCGCCGATGCGTCGCCGGCGCTCGGCCGGGTTCACGACTGACGTGCTCATAGAGCTGGGCTACGCGACGCCGGAGCGCGTCGCCGAGGCGATCGAGGGCGCCCGCACCGCCGGCGCACCGCCCGAGGCGCTGCTGATGGTCGAGGGGGCGATCAGCGGCGATCAGCTCTCCCGGGCGATCGCCGAGCGCTACGGCCTCGACCACGTGGATCTCTCCATCTACCAGGTGGACATGGCGGCCGCCGCGCTGTTCCCGCTGAGCACCGCCCGCCGCTACCTGGCGGTGCCGATCGGCTTCCTCGACCAGCAGACGCTGCTGGTGGCGATGTCGGACCCGGGAAACGTGGTCGCGGTCGACGACATCAAGATCGCCACCGGCCTGGAGTGCCGGATCGCGGTCGCCGCCGAGGACGACCTCGAGGCGCTGCTGGGGCGCCTCAACACTCTTCATAGCGCCGCGACCGAGGCGATCCTCGAGGAGCAGGAGCAGGCCGAGGCGGAGGAGCGGGGCGACCTGGCGGCGGTTTCGGAGCTGCAGGCCAGCGCCGAGGACGCCCCCGTGATCAAGCTCGTCTACAGCATCCTCGGCCAGGCCGTGGCCGAGGGTGCTTCCGACATCCACCTCGAGCCCGAGGAGGGGGAGATGCGGGTGCGCTTCCGGGTCGACGGCGTGCTCAAGGCGACCGCCCACGTTCCGAAGCGGATGATCAGCGCGGTGATCTCGCGGATCAAGATCATGAGCGACCTCGACATCGCCGAAAAGCGCGTTCCCCAGGACGGCCGGGTCAGCGTCGCGGTCGAGGAGCGCCGGGTCGACCTGCGCGTCACCACGCTTCCCACCCAGCGCGGTGAAGGAGCGACGATCCGCATTCTCGACAACGAGAACGCCCAGCTGGAGCTCGACTCGCTGGGGATGGAGGGTGAGGCGCTGGGCCGCTTCCAGAGGTCCTTCCGGCGGCCCTACGGCGCGGTGCTGGTCACCGGGCCGACCGGCTCGGGCAAGTCGACGACCCTCTACGCGGCGCTCCAGGACCTCAACGGGATCGAGAAGAAGATCATCACGATCGAGGACCCGGTCGAGTACCGGATCGACGGCATCAACCAGATCAACGTCAACCGCAAGGCCGGGCTCGACTTCGCCACCGGCCTGCGCTCGATCCTGCGGGCCGATCCCGACATCGTCATGGTCGGCGAGATCCGCGACTCCGAGACCGCGCGGATCGCGATCGAGGCGGCGCTGACCGGCCACATGATGCTTACCACCCTCCACACCAACGACGCTCCCGGCGCGATTTCGCGGCTAAACAAGATGGGGATCGAGGCGTTCCTCACGGCTTCCGCCGTCGACTGCGTGGTCGCGCAGCGGCTGGCCCGCAAGCTCTGCCCGCACTGCAAGCGGCGGGCGATCATCCCGGTCGCCCTGCTGGCCGAGAACGGGGTCCGGGTCGGGACCGACGTCGAGGGCTATGAGCGGGTCGGCTGCGGGCGATGCAGCGGCAACGGCTACCGCGGCCGGGTCGGCGTCTACTCGGTGATGCACATGGGCGAGCAGCTGAAGGAGATGACCGTCGCCGGCGCCCCGGAGGCCGAGATCGCCGCCCTCGCCCGTCAGGAGGGCATGCAGACCCTGCGTGAGGACGGCATCGTCAAGGTCCGCTCGGGGCTGACCAGCTTCGAAGAGGTCCTGCGCGTCACCGCCTAAAGTCGGCTCGGGGGCAGGCCGATGAAGTGGCCATGGATTTCGATTTCGCCGGGGTTCTGCGCGGCATGGTCGAGGCCGGCGCCTCCGACGTCCACCTGACCGCCGGTTTCCCGCCGGCGCTCCGGGTCAAGGGCCGCATCTTGCCGATGGACGGATACGGCCCGCTCGACTCCCAGCAGACGCGGGAGATCGTCTACAGCATCCTCAACGACGACCAGCGCAAGCGCTTCGAGAACAACCAGCAGCTCGACTTCGCCTACGCGATCCCGAACGTGGCGCGGTTCCGCGTCAACACCTTCTTCCAGCGCGGCGCGATCAGCGCCGCGTTCAGGCGGGTGCCCCACCAGATCCCGGACCTCGGCTCGCTGCAGGTGCCGGAGGTGCTGCGCGACTTCACCCGCAAGCCCCGCGGCTTCGTCCTCGTCACCGGACCGACCGGCTCGGGCAAGTCCACAACGCTTGCCGCGATGGTCGATGTGATCAACTCCGAGCGCGAGGACCACATCCTGACGATCGAGGACCCGATCGAGTTCCTCCACACCCACAAGCGCTCGATCGTCAACCAACGCGAGGTCGGCGCCGACGCGGTCGACTTCGCCCTCGGGCTGAAGGCCGCCCTGCGCCAGGACCCCGACGTGATCCTGGTCGGCGAGATGCGCGATCTGGAGACGATCTCGACCGCGCTGACCGCGGCCGAGACCGGCCACCTGGTCTTCGCCACCCTGCACACCCAGTCGACCGCCCAGACCGTCGACCGGATCATCGACGTCTTCCCGCCCCAGCAGCAGGGACAGGTCCGCACCCAGCTCTCGATCGCGCTCCAGGGGATCGTCACCCAGCAGCTGCTGCCGACCGCCGACGGGACCGGCAGGGTGGTGGCGACCGAGGTCCTGGTCCCGACCCCGGCGATCCGCAACCTGATCCGCGAGGCGAAGTCCCATCAGATCTATGCCGCGATCCAGACCTCCGGCTCGGTCGGGATGCAGACCATGGACGCCGACCTCGCCCGCCTGGTCAGGCTCGGCACGATCACCCCGGAGCTGGCCCGGCAGCGGGCCTCGGTCCCCGAGGAGCTGATGCGCCTGCTCGCCGGCGGCGGGATCGACGCCGCCCAGATCACCCCGCAGCCGGTCGCCGGCATGGCCGGCTAGGGGGCGGTCCTGGCCTCCGCCACAACCTTCGCCTTCCGGGCGATGGACCTCGCCGGGGTCAGCTCGAACGGCGAGCTCCAGGCCGACTCGAAGGCGCAGGTTTCAGAGCAGCTGCGCCAGCGCGGCCTGATCGTCCTCGACGTATCGGAGAAGTCGAGCCCCTTCAACATCGAAGACGTCTTCAAGCGCTGGCAGGGGGTGAAGACCCGCGAACTGGCGATCTTCGCCCGCCAGTTCGCGACATTGGTCTCCTCGGGGATGCCGATGCTGCGCACCCTCCAGACGCTCGCCGACCAGTCCGAGGACGAGCTGCTGAAGGATGCGATCTCCGACCTCCACGACGACGTCGAGGCCGGCAGCTCGCTGGAGGCATCGATGGAGCGCCACCCGAAGGTCTTCGACCGGCTGATGCGCTCGATGGTCCGCTCGGGGGAGCAGTCGGGCCGCCTCGACGACGCCCTGGAGCGGATCGCCTTCCACCTGGAGAAGATGGACACCCTGCGCCGCCAGGTGCGCTCGGCGCTGATGTACCCGTCCTTCGTCTTCGTCTTCGCGATGCTCGTCCTGGTGGCGGTTGTGATGTTCATCATTCCGGTCTTCGTCGGCGTCTTCAACCAGCTGGCCGAGGAGACGCCGGGGGTGAGCGCCGAGCTGCCGCTCCCGACCCAGATCTGCGTCACCGCCTCCGACGCCCTCACCGGCTACTGGTTCATCCTCTTCCCGACGATGATCGCGATCGCGATCGCCCTGCTGCGCTGGAAGAAGACCGATCGCGGCCGGGCAGTCTGGGACCGCACCAAGCTGCGGGTCCCGTTCAAGATCGGGGACGTCGTGCAGAAGGTCGCCCTGGCCCGCTGGTCGCGCACCTTCTCCGGGGCGATCTCCTCCGGCGTGCCGATGCTGCAGGCGATCAAGCTGACCGGCGAGACCTCCGGCAACGTCGTGGTCGAAAACGCGATGGAGGAGATGTACGCATCGGTGAAGCGGGGCGGCTCGATCGCCGGCCCGATCGACACCGAGCGGATCTTCCCCCCGATGGTCTCCCACATGGTCGCGGTCGGCGAGGAGACCGGCCAGCTCGAGCACATGCTGACCAAGATCGCGGACTTCTACGAGACGGAGGTCGACGCCAAGGTCAAGGCGCTGACCTCGCTGATCGAGCCGCTGATGATCTGCTTCGTCGGCGGCGTGGTCGGCTTCATCGTGATCGCGATGTACCTGCCGATCTTCACGATCTACGACAACATCCGCTAACGGCTCAGCGCGTGGCCGGGGCCGTTCGGCGTGGACGTTCGGGCGAGCTCGCCTGGACGCCTGTTCGGGGCAGCATTGGGCCGGGACGGGCAGGGGCCGTGATCGGGGTCTGATACCCGGAAAACCACGCGATATTTCGCGGGATGCCTCCCCGGATCTGGTCCTGATCCCTACTGAGAACTAAGGATGGTGGCGGGGCACCGAAGGCCGATAACTGAGACATGATCAATCGGCCAGGCCCTCGGTGCCAAAGGCAAAACCGCCGCGAGGCGGAGACGCAAAGCCAGCGGGACTCCAATCGGAGTCAGCCGGGCTTCCACCGGGGTCGCAAGACACCCACTGGGGGACAGCAGCGGGGCACTGGCAAATCAGATAGGTCCATAGGAGGTACCTATGCCGCTGCATAAGCTCCGAGAGCGGGTTGGCGCCCGTCTCAAGGGTGAGGGCGAGGCCGGTTTCACGCTGGTCGAGCTCCTGGTCGTGATGCTGATCCTCGGCATCCTGGCCGCAATCGCAATCCCCGCCTTCTTCAACCAGAAGGAGAAGGCCAACGACTCGCAGGCGAAGGCCTACGCGCACTCCGCCCAGGTTGCGATGGAGACGTACGCCACCGACAACGGCGGCGACTACACCGGTGCCAACGTCGGTGCGCTGACCGCGATTGAGCCGACGCTGAACAGCGCCGGGGGCAACCTCAACCCGACGGTTCAGGACCCGCAGTCCTACACGATCGCCGTCACGTCTCCGGTAACCGGAAACGTGTTCTCGATCATTCGCGGTGGGGTAAACGGTCCAGGGACGCTGGAGTACAAATGCACCACGGGCGGCCAGGGCGGTTGTCCGACCGGCGGGAACTGGGGCCAGTAGTCGGCTGACCCGAGAGCTGAGCCTGTGATCACTGCAGGCTCCACGCGGAGCGAGAGCGGGCCCACCCGGGCCCGCTCTCCCGCGTCCGCGTCCGCGTCGACACCTGCATGGTCACGAGGGCAGCGGGCTAAGGCCTCCGGCCCCGGCGCCGATAGGAACTCTTGACGGTGAGCCCGCTCGCGGAAATCCCGATGCCCAGCCGGCTCGGCAGAGCGCTGCTCGCCCTGCTGCCAGCGGCCACCTGCTTCCTCGCGTTGGCGCCCGCGGCGCATGCCGCTCCGAAGGCGCCGGTGCTGACCGGCACCGTGCCGCCCTCGCCTTCGACCTCGCTGACCCCGCTGATCAGGGGCCGCTCCGACGGGATCATCACCACCAGGAAGGCCCGCCCGCTGGCGAGCCGGATCGCTCCCAGGAGCTCCGCCTCGGTGACGATCACGATCTACACCGACCCCAACTGCACCGGCACAGCGGTGGCGAGCGGCTCAGGGGATCAGCTCGAGGCGGCCGGCATCCCGGTGACCGTAACCCCCGACTCGATCACGACCTTCTTCGCCACCGCCACCGACGGCGCCTTGAACGTCTCGCCCTGTTCGAACCCCGGGCTCACCTACCAACAGGTGACCACCGGACCGGGCCCTCCGTCGCCGTCCTCGGTCAGCCCGGCTTCGCCCGCCAACGTCAACACGCCTCAGATCACCGGGAGCTCCGCGCCGGGGACGACTGTACGGCTCTTCGAGGGCCCGACCTGCACCGGGACCCTGCTCGGCTCGGGCAGCGCCGCCGAGTTCGCCGCCGCGGGGATCCAGGCCTCGGTCGCCAACGACACGACGACGGCGATCTACGCGAGCGCCTCCCTTGCCGGCGTCAACTCGATCTGCTCCGCCGCCTCGGTCACCTACCGCGAGGACTCGACCCCGCCCAAGGTGCCGGATCTGACCGTGCTTCCCGCGGCGCGGGCCAACGACAACAACCCCCGCGTTACCGGCAGCGCCCCGGGCGCCACTGCCGTGAGGATCCACGACAGCTCGAAGTGCAACGGCTCGCCGCTCGCCAGCGGCACTCCAGCCGAGCTCGCCGCGGGCTTCACCTTCGCGGTCGAGGACAACAGCAGCACCGATTTCTTCGCGATCGCCACCGATGCCGCCGGCAACACCTCCGGCTGCTCCGCCGCCCCGGTCACCTTTACCGAGGACTCCCTCGCGCCCCGCACGCGAATCACCCTCGCTCCAGGCGCCAAGACCCGGCGCCGCACGGCTGTCTTCCGCTTCCTCGACGCAACCGGGAACCCCGGCACCACCTTCCTCTGCAGGCTCGACCGCCGCAAGTGGGCGCGTTGCCGGACCCCGCGGAAGTTCAACCGGCTGCGATTCGGGCGCCACGTCGTCCGGGTCAGGGCGACCGATGCCGCCGGCAACCGCGAGCCGGTCGGGGCGAAGCGCCGCTTCAAGGTGATCCGCCGCCATCACCGCCGACACCACCGGTAGCTCCGTGCGACGGCAGCGGGCGGAGGGAGTGCCCGCCGGAGCGCCTGGAAAGCTGCTCTTCTCTTGGCCGCCGCGGCACTGATCGCTTTCCTCGGCGGGCTGCTGGTCGGCAGCTTCGTGACGGTGATCGCCCACCGCGTCCCGCGCGGGCTCTCGATCGTCGGTCCGCGCTCGCGATGCCCCGCCTGCGAGGCCCGGATCGCCGCCTACGACAACGTCCCGGTCCTCTCCTGGGTGCTGCTGTGGGGCCGTGCCCGCTGCTGCGGGGCGCCGATCTCCCCCCTCTACCCGCTGACCGAGCTGCTGGTCGGATCGCTGTTCGCGGCGGCCGTGCTGGTCGACTGGGGCGACGGCGCGGTAATCGCGATCGACATGGTCTTCGTCGCCGTCCTCGTCGCGGTGACCCTGACCGACCTCGAGCAGCGGATCATCCCCAACCGGATCCTGCTCGCGGGGGCGATCATCTGCATTGCGATCGCCGCCCCCACCGACCTGGGCGGACTTGTTGAGCGGGCGATCGCCGCCGCCGCCGCGGGCGGACTGCTGCTGGCAGCTGCCCTCGCCTATCCGAAGGGGATGGGTCTCGGGGACGTCAAGCTGGCGGCGCTGATCGGCCTCTTCCTCGGACGCAGCGTCGCACCGGCGATCTTCGTCGCGCTGCTCGCCGGGAGCGTCGTCGGCCTGGCGCTGATCGCCCGGCACGGCACGGCGGGGCGAAAGATGGCGATCCCCTTCGGGCCGTTCCTTGCCCTCGGCGGGGTGGTCGGGATGCTCGCCGGTCCGGGGCTGATCGACCTCTACCTCGGCTAAGTGCGGCTCTCAGCCGCCGAGCGAGGCTCGGTGCGGGTGGCGGCTCAGCACCTTGTGGATCTTCAGCAACTCGATCCGGTAGGTCCTGCCGCGAGCGCCGTAGACGAAGGTCTCGGGCAGCCCCGGCTCGAGCGCCAGCAGCTGACAGGTCCGCGAGCCGACGATGCAGCGGG
>JBBRHQ010000018.1:0-18138 GCA_038222365.1 Solirubrobacterales bacterium | reverse complement strand
CACGGCAAGCGAGTTGCCGTTGAGGATCTGGGTGTTGCCGGTATCGGCGTTGCCGCCGTTACCGCCCGTGGCGCTGGCGTTGCCGCCGTTGGCCTCGGGTGAGCCCTGCTCGACGGTCGACTCGTTGCTCTGGTGAGGGCTGGAGCCGTCCTTCGGACCGGGCTGGGGGTGCCAGTCGCCCTTCGGGGGCCGCTCGCCCTTCACAGGCGGAGGGGGAGGGGTCCCGTTGTGGCTTGCCTCGGACCCGTTGGTCTGACCGACCGACGAGTTGTTCGAGGAGTTGGCATCGCCTCCGGTGGCACTGGCGTTGCCGCCGTTGCCTCCGGTCGCGTTGCCACTGCTCGCCGAGGTGTTCCCACCCTCGGCGCTCGTGCCACCGCTCGGATGGCCGGGGGCCTGGCCGTAGCCCGGTCCCTTGCCATTCTCGCATCCGCAGGGCGGCTGTCCGCCCTTCGGCTGCTGGTGCCCAGGCAGGGAGATGGCAATCGCGTTGCCATTCCCGTACTGGGTGTTGCCGGTATCGGCGTTGCCGCCGTTACCGCCCGTGGCGCTGGCGTTGCCGCCGTTGGCCTCGGGTGAGCCCTGCTTCACCGAGGACTCGTTGCTCTGAGAGCTCGAGCCGCTCGGGGAACTGGGCTTGGGCCCGTAGCTGGACCCGGTGCTGCCCGCCGACTCGTTGGCCTGGTGGACCATCGAGTTGTTCGACGAGTTGGCATTGCCTCCGGTGGCGCTGGCGTTGCCGCCGTTGCCTCCGGTCGCGTTGCCACTGCTCGCCGAGGTGTTGCCACCCTCGGCGCTGGCGCCATCACCGCCAACCGAGACCGCGACGGCGTTGCCGTTGCCGATCTGGGTGTTGGAGGTGCTGGCATCGCCTCCCGATCCACCGGTCGCGGCAGCGCTGCCACCGCTGGCGGAGGGGTCACCCTGGGTGACCGAGGAGACGTTGCTCTGGATCTGTCCGACCACGGGCAGTGGCGGTGTCGAGGCCCCTGCGGGGGCCGCCGCAACTGCCATGGCGGCACTGGCTGCGATTACAGCCGCTATGCGTTTCATCATTTTCCTTTGCTCGATGTGATGTCTGCCGGGGGACTTGGGCTCCCGGCATAGCCCTGGTTTCTGGGAAATTCCCAGGCGTTAACCAGGGCGCTCGAGCGCGCAGATGAACGGGGTCGGCGCCGGCAATGCCGCCGCCTCCCGGAGTCTGCGCAGGATCGCCGGCGCGGACAGCCCCACCAGAGCCATCAGCGCGGCGATAGGAACAAAGAAGGAGCCGCCGAAGCCGCCAGTCAGCGAGGTCGTCCCGGACGGGGCCGGCAGCGGAGCTTGAGGTGAGTTTTGAGGGCCGTTGCCTGGCTCGATCGGCGGGGCGCTTGGGGCGGAGAGAACGCCCGAGCCGGCCGGGCCGAAGGTGCTGCCGGGAGTGGCCATGAAGCCGTCGGGGCCGCCGAGGCCGCCGCGGCCGAGCCCGGTCGGAACCGAGCCGCCGGGACCCGAGGCCCGCTTCAGCCAGACGTCGTAACTGGGGCTCGCCGGCGGTGTTGTTGGCGCTCCGGCAGCGGGGGCGGGAACCCCGCCGCCGGCGGGGGAGCCCGGCGAGGAAGACGCGGGCGCCGGGGGACTCGGGTGGAAAAGCGGAAGGTGGGGGACGGGGAGTGAAAGGTGGGTTATGGGGTTCGTCAGGGCTCCCAGCGGTGGAAGCAGCGTCCCGATTTCGGGCAGCGTCGAGAGCGCGCCCTTGACTGGCGCGAGGACCTGGGGCACGTCGTTCTTGACCACGGGGCCGAGGATCGTCGGCAGGGCCCCCATGAGCGGCGCCAGCGTCTTCCCAACGCTCTCAGGGATCGTCGCCGCGCCACCGGTCAGACCACCGACGACCGGGAGGATCGAGCCGACGCCGTCGAGCGCCCCGTCGATCTGCTTCGGCGATGTAAGAGAGCCGACTACGGGGAGGGCGGGGATGGCCGCGCCCGGGGAGCCAATCGCGTCGCCGAGCTCGGAGGGGAGTCCCGCGGAGGGGCCCTTTGGCAGTGATGCGGAGGGAAGGAGATCGCCCGGATTGGTGGCCCTGCCCGCATCGGACTTCAGATCGGCGGCGACCTTGTCGATCGTCTTGGTGGCGGTGGAGGAGAGATGGTTGACCGGGGCGGGCGGCTTGGGTACGGAGACCTCTGCGGGGAGCTCGGTCGAAGGGGCCTCGGCCTTCGGTGGGGCGGGCGTCGAGGCCGGGGGGCTGGGGGCAGCCGGAGTCTGAACCTGAGCAACAACCTTGGCGACCGGCGGAGCCGTCGGGGCGGGCGGGGCGGGCTCCGCGGCAGTGGCGGTCCCGGCGGTCGTGGTGGCGGTCGAGGTCGCGTTGGAAACAGCGGAGGTCGCGGTCGAGGCGGTTCCGCCGAGATCGAGTCCAGCGGCGGCGGCCGCACCGGGGGCCAGCTGCACCGCTGAGAACAGAGTCCAGATGGCCGCCACGAGGACGATCAGTCCGATTGAGCTTGATGTCCTTTGCTTGAGTTTCAAGGTGAGATCTCGACCGATGTCGGCCCGGAAGCCGGACAGATGGTGGGCCGCTACCCGGGCAGCTTCAGGCCACACCCTCGATCCGACTTTTTTCACCCTCCCCGAAACTGAGTAACCGGGCTGCCCCGCCTCCGGTCGAGCCTAGCCCGGATCGGCGACCAACACCTCGGCCTCGGCGCCCTCCTCCGGCGAAACCAGGATCGCCCCCTCGCCCGAGGCGTAGGCCTCCTCGCCGTGATGGACGATGTCCATGCCCAGTGCCTCTTCGCGCTCGGATCCGCGTAGCGGCGTGAACAGCGCGATCGCACGCAGCAGGAGGTAGGTGGCGGCGAAGGCGTAGGCAGGCGTCGCGATCGCCGCCAGCGCCTGATCGCCGAGCTGGCTCGCGTTTCCGTAGAGGAGGCCGTCGGAGGTTCCGTTCCAGGAGACCTGCGCGAAGAAGCCGATGAAGAGGATCCCGGTGAAGCCCGCGATGCCGTGGGCGGCGAGCACGTCGAGCGTCTCGTCCACCCGGGTGCGGGGGCGCCAGACGATGATCGCGTAGCTGGGCAGCGCCGCCAGCACCCCCAGCGCCATCGCCCATCCCGGGCTGACGAAGCCCCCCGCGGGGGTGATCCCCACGCAGCCGACGATGATCGCCGTCGCCGCGCCGATCGCGGTGATCCGCCGGCCACGCAGCAGGTCGAGGATGAACCAGGCGAGAAGGGTGCAGGCCGGGGTGAGCAGGGTGTTGGTGAAGGCGAGCACGCCCGGGTTGCCGGTCGAGAAGCCGCTGCCGCCGTTGAAGCCGAACCAGCCGAACCAAAGCAGCCCGGCTCCGAGCAGTACGTAGACGGCGTTGTGCGGGAGGAGCGCCTGGCGCCCGTAGTCCTTGCGCGCCCCGACCACCAGCGCGGCGGCCAGGGCAGAGAATCCCGACCCCATCTCGACCGGGACCCCGCCGGCGAAGTCCAGGGTGCCCTTGTCGGCGAGCCAGCCGCCGCCGAAGCCCCAGTGGGCGAGGACCGAGTAGACGAGCACCGACCAGAGCGCCGCGAAGATCAGGAAGGGCCCGAAGCGCATCCGCTCGACCACCGCGCCGGAGACCAGGGCGACAGTGATGATGCAGAAGGTCGCCTGGAAGGCCATGAACAGCAGATGGGGAATCGTCGTCCCGTCGCGCGGCGTGAAGTCGACTCCGTTGAGGAAGGCATAGCCGAACCCGCCGATGAAGCCGTTGCCGTCGTCGAAGGCGAGCGAGTAACCGATCGCCGCCCACATCACCGTCGCCACCGCGATCGCGCCCAGGCACATCATGAAGGTGTTGAGCGTGTTCTTGGCGCGGATCAGCCCGGCGTAGAAGAGGCCCAGGGCCGGCGTCATCATCAGGACCAGCGCGGTCGCCGCCAGCATCCATGCCGTGTCGCCGGCGTTGACCTGCGCCGCCAGCGGCACGGCCGAAAGGCCGATCACGCGCCCACCGGGGTGACCGCCCCGGTGTCGGTCTCGCCGGTGCGGATGCGGACGGCGTGATCGAGGGCAACGACGAAAATCTTCCCGTCGCCGACCTCGCCGGTTCGGGCCCCGCTGAGAAGCGCGTCGACCGTGGTCTGAACGAACGGCTCCGAGACGGCGATCTCGAAGCGGACCTTCTCCGCCAGCCCCATCTTCACGGTCGTCCCCCGGTAGGTCTCGACCCGATCGAGCTCGCCCCCGTGCCCCTGGACCCGGCTCATCGAAACGCCGCGCACCTCGGCGCGGTAGAGGGCCTCCAAGACGTCGTTCGCCTTCTCCGGGCGGACGATGCCGATCACCAGTTTCAAGTTCCTCCCTTTCTCTCGCCGGGCCGGCGGCGACGCTATGCGGAGGGCCGCGAGGGGTCAAGCCGAGGAGACGGCCGGGACGAAGGTGAAGCCGCAACGAGCGCGCTTTTGCCCCGCCATCCCTATGGTGAGGCTCGCACCGGAGAGCAACCGAAGGAGAGGCGATGCCCGAGCGAGACGCCTACATCCCGGGAGTTCCCTGCTGGGTCGACACCAGCCAGCCCGATCCCGAGGCGGCCGTTGATTTCTACAGCGGCCTGTTCGGCTGGCAGTTCCAGGACGCGATGCCGGCCGGGTCGGAGGGCAAGTACTTCATCGCCCAACTGAACGGCGGCAGCGTCGCCGCGGTCGGGTCGATCCCCGATGCCGCCCCGCCGATGGCGATGTGGAACACCTACATCTCGGTCGAGAGCGCCGACCAGGCGGCGTCGAAGGTCGGCGAGGCGGGAGGGGGCGTGATCATGGAGCCCTTCGACGTGATGGACGCCGGTCGGATGGCCGTCTTCACCGACCCCGAGGGAGCCTCCTTCTGCGTCTGGCAGGCGAAGGAGCAGATCGGTGCGCGAGTCGTCAACGAGGCCGGCTCGCTCAACTTCAACGGGCTCGGCACCCGCGACGTCGACAGCGCCAAACAGTTCTACGGCGCGGTCTTCGGATGGGAAACGCTCGCCCTCGACGGAGGGGCCGAGATGTGGACGCTGCCGGGCTACGGCGACTACCTGGAGCGCGACACCCCGGGCCTTCGCAAGATGATTGCCGAGGTCGGCGGGCCGGAGGGCTTCGCCGACGTGGTGGCGAGCATCAACCCGATCCCCGACAACGAGCCCGACACGCCGGCCCACTGGAGCGTCACCTTCGCCACCGACGATGCCGAAGCCACCGCGGCGAAGGCAACCGAGCTCGGCGGCAAGGTGATCGCCCCGCCGTTCGACGCCCCCTGGGTGCGGATGACGGTGATCGGGGATCCGCAGGGGGCGACCCTGATCGCCAGCAAGTTCGTGCCCGAAAACCTGGGCTAGGCGCCCAGAAAGCGCAGGACCTCTGCGATCGAGCGCTCCGGAGCCTGGTCGAAGACGAAGTGACCGATCCCCTCCAGGGCGACCAGCTCGGCGCCGGGAATCTCGCGCTGGAAGCGGTGGGCACCGGAGATCGGGGCGAACTCGTCCTCGGCCCCCCATAGAAGCAGCGTCGGCACGCCCAGCTCGGAAAGCTTCCCTTGCCAGGGCGCCAGCTTCTCCATGTCCATCGAGCGGTAGAAGCCGAGGGTGGCGGCCTGGCCGCGGCTCTCCTCGAACGGCTTCCAGTAGGCAGCGACATCCTCCTCGTCGAAGGCGTTGCCGCCGGCGTTGAGCGCCGCCGCGAAGCCGTCGCGCTCGATCGCCGCGACGAGGGCCTCGCCCTGCTCGCCCCGGATCGCCTCTGCTGGCCCGTGCCACCTTCCATCGCTGAAGAAGCCGGCGTTGCTGATCACCAGTGAGCTGATTCGCTCGGGGTGATCGCAGGCCCAGGCGAGGCCGATGAACCCGCCCCAGTCATGGACGATCAGCGCCACCCGGTGACCGTCGCGTTCCTCCATGAAGGCGGTGAACGACTCGAGCGTGCCCTCGAACGTGACGGATCCTTCGATCGATGAGTCACCGAGCCCGTAGAGGTCGGGAGCGAAGCTGCTGCGGCCCGCATCTGCGAGGGCCGCGATCAGCGGGCCCCACATCCTCGAGCTCTCCGGGAATCCGTGCAGGAGGACGACCGGGTCGCCGCGGGAGCGGTCGGCGAGGGCCTCGCGGTAGGCGAAGCCCTCTTCGATTCGCAGTCTGACCTCCGCCACGGCTCCGGCCGAGCCTATCGCGGCGTACTCAGCAGACGTGCACCTTGGCGGCGCTGCGGACAACTTCGAACGCCCTACCGGGGATCCGCTTCAGCTGGTTGAGGTTGCTGTCGTTCCAGCGGTGGTCGCTGGTGCCGCCGAAGAACCAGTTGGAGCCGTTGTCGGCGACGATCGCGCCGTAGTGCTTCAGCGCCCTGGCGATCGCCTTCGCGGGGCCGCTGAAGCGTCCGAGCCCGTAGCCGCGGCGCAATCGCAGGCGAAGGCCCATCGGCGGAGCGTTGCGGCTCGAGGAATCCCCGGCGCAGTGCGACGCCGGGTGGATCCAGGCGTTGCGGGTGACGTCGAAGGTGATCCGGATCGCGTGGTCGATGCGACCGCGGCGGGCCTCGTCGTAGCGGACGAGGCCGGGGAAGATCGGCAGCCCGGCGGCGTCGGCGGAGGTGTCGCCGTCCCGGCGCAGCGACTTCGAGCGCAGGTTCCACTCGACTCCCGAACCGGCATTCCAGTGATCGCGGCCCCGGCGTATGAAGAAGGCGCGGTAGAGCTCGTAGAGCCGGCAGCGGGAGCGGTCGACGACCAGCACGTGGCGGTCGCCGTCGCTTCGCCGCCCGCCCTCGACCGGTGCCCGCTTCGGGATCGGGAAGGGGCCGCGATCGCTCTCGCTGCCGTAGGCGGTGTAGTGGATCGGCAGACGCCGCTTGTGGCGGCCGACAACCGCATAGGGAAAGCCGTAGGGCCGCGGGGAACCGAAGTCCGGGTGCAGGTGCCTGCCGCCGTGGGCGTTGATGTAGGCAATGATCGCGTCGGAGCGGCGGGCCAGCGGCGAGCGGGAGATGTCCTGGTTCCAGGCCGACTGATTCGGCAGCGAGGCCGCCCGGGGGCGCAGTGATGGCGGGGGAGAGGGGAAGACGGAGCAGCCGCCAAGCGCTGCATAGGGCCCGAGGGCGCTGATCTTGGCGGTTCCCTGATCTCCCAGCGCGACCGCCCCCAGCCCGAGTGCGAGGAGGAGGGAGGCGGCCGCCAGGCCGGCCCAAGTGCGAAGCTTTCGCATCGGGGGATTGAACCAGTGAATCGAGCAGAGGAGGACGAATGCCCCAGACGATCTTCCCGTCGTTGCGCTACCGCGACGCCCGCGAGGCGATCGAGTGGCTCGAGCATGCCTTCGGCTTCGAGCAGCACGAGGTCCACACTGACGGCGACGTCGTCGTCCACGCCGAGCTGGCCTACCGGGGCAGCTTTGTGATGATGGGCTCGGTCAAGGAAGACGACTTCGGCTCCCACCAGGGCCAGGGATGGATGTATCTGGTCACCGAAGATCCCGACGCGCTGTTCGAGCGGGCCACCGCCGCCGGCGCCGAGGTGGTCCGCGGCCTCAGCGACCAGGACTACGGCTCGCGCGACTTCTCCGTCCGCGACCCGGACGGCAACCTCTGGAGCTTCGGCACCTACCAGCCGGACTGACGTAGTCGGCTCAGGCGTCCTCGCGGACGCCCCCCATCTCGCTGAAGACCGCGGTCATCTGACCGGGGTCGCCGTCGCGCCTCTCGTCGGCGATCACGTGCGAGACGGCGTTGATCAGCGCCAGGTGGGTGAAGGCCTGGGGGAAATTGCCGAGATGGCGTCCGGAGACCGGGTCGAGCTCCTCGGCGTAGAGGTCGAGCCAGCCGGCGGCCTCGAGCAGGCGCTCGCAGAGCTCCCGGGCCCGGGCCGCCTCGCCGATCTCCGAGAGCGCAGAGACGAGCCAGAAGGAGCAGATCAGGAAGGTCCCCTCCTCCCCGTGCAGGCCGTCGTCGGTCTCATCGGTGAGATAGCGCAGGACGAGGCCGTGCGCGGTCAGCTCTCGCTCGATCGCCAGCACCGTCGCCCGGATCCGTTCATCGTCGGGCGGCAGGAAGCGGAGCAGCGGGATCAACAGGGTGGAAGCATCTAGCGCGTCGGTCTCGTAGTGCTGGCGAAACACACCGTCGCGGACGCCGCGCTCGAGTATCTCTGCCTGGATCTGGTCGGCGATCTCGGTCCAGCGCTCGACCAGCTCGGGCTCGCCGCGGTCTGTCGCCAGGCGCCGGCCGCGGTCCACGGCGACCCAGATCATCAACTTCGAGGAGACGTAGTGCTTCGGCTCGCCGCGCGCTTCCCAGATTCCCTGGTCAGGTTCCTGCCAGGCCTCGATCGCCGACTCGACCGTCCGCACCAAGAGCTCCCAGCGGTGGTCCGGAATGGTGCGAATCGCCTTGGCGTGCAGGTAGACCGAGTCCATGATCGCGCCCCAGACGTCGTTCTGGCGCTGGCAGAAGGCGCCGTTGCCGATCCGCACCGGTCGCGAGCCGACGTAGCCGGAGAGATGATCGAGGGTGCTCTCGGTCAGGTCCTTGCGCCCGTCGACCCCGTACATGATCTGCAGCCCCGGGTCCTTCTCCAACACCCCGACCAGGAACTCCATGAAGTCGCGGGCCTCTCGATCGAAGCCGAGCGTGTGCATCGCCCACAGCGAGAAGGTCGAGTCGCGGATCCAGGTGTAGCGATAGTCCCAGTTGCGCTCGCCCCCCGGCGTCTCGGGAAGCGAGGTGGTCGCGGCGGCGACGATCGCCCCGGTGGGCGCGTAGGTGAGCCCCTTCAGCACCAGGGCCGAGCGCTGCAGGTGGATCCGCCAGGGGTGGTCGGGGAAGTCGCCGTGGCGCAGCCATTCACGCCAGAAGTCGCGGGTCGAGTGGAGGCGCTCGAGCGCCTCGGGGGCGCTTCGCGGCCCTCCTAGCTCGGGGTCCCAATCGATCGCGCAGAAGGCCGACTCGTGCTCGCGGAGGTGGATCGACCCGTGAGCGGCCTCGCCCGAGACGCTGAGCTCGAAGTCCGTGTTGATGGTGAGGCACTGGCCGTCCCCCTCGGCGACGGCGATCCCGAGCTCGCCGCCGCTCCACGCCGGGGCCTCGGCGCCGTAGTTGAAGCGGGGCAGGCACTCGAGGCGCAGATCGACCTCGCCGTCGATGCAGTGGGCGATCCGCAGCAACGAGCTGTCGGACTCATGCCCCGTCTGCGGGCGGCCGCTGTCGCCACCCTCCGGGGCCCACTCGCCGATCGAGAGCGAGTCGATCACCACCGCCCAACCGGTGTCGGTGACCCAGGTGGTCTCGATGATCAGCGTCCCGGGCTCATAGCGCCGGCTGATCGGGACGAGGACCCCCTTCGGCCAGATCCTGAAATGCCCGGCGCCACGGTCGAGCAGGGCCGTGAAGACACTCGGCGAGTCAAAGCAGGGGAGACAGAGCCACTCGACCGAGCCGTCGTAGGAGACCAGGGCGCTGGTATGGCAGTCGGAGAGGAACCCGTAGCTGCCGATTCGCGGAAAGTGGCCGCTCTGCCCGTCCCCCATCAGCGCCGGCCCCTGGCCCGGTCTACGCCAGCCCCTCGACCTCGTACTCGCGCAGAAAGCCCTCGAAGAGCCGCTTGTGGCCCTGCTCGTCGCGAAGGATCGCGATCACCATGTCCTGGGTGACCGGGTCGATCTGGTCGGTCTCCTCGACGATCTGCGTGTAGAACTCGATCGCCCCGGACTCGGCGGCGATCACGCCCCTGATCACGTGGACGATGTCGGTCTGGTGCTCGGGGGGCTGGAGGAAGTCCTGCTCGGCGCTGAACTGCATCGAGCCCGGGACGACGCCGTAGAGCTCCTTGATCCGGTCGGCGAACTGCTGCGCGTGGCCGAGCTCCTCGGTGATGTCGGCCTTCAGCGACTCGATGATCTCCTGCGCCCGGACTCCGTCGGGGTTGACCGAGTTGGCGATGTAGCTCATCACCGTCTCGATCTCCATCCAGTAGGCCTTGGAGAGCATTTCGATGATCTGTTCGCGTTTGTCGTGGTTCTCTTCGGCGAGGATCCCCGCGCCGGCAGTCTTCTGGCTCAACTAGAGCTCCTTTGGTGGTGTCGGCAGAAACTACCAGCGGGCTACCCGCGCGTCGCTAGGCTGAAAACCTGACCCGAGCCCGGGAACGCGCAGACGGGTCGAACCACCCCACGATCCAGATCGCTTCGAGGTAGAGACCACGCAAGATCGAGCCCCGTTCCGATGAGCGGAGCGGTACCCGAAGGAAGGCGCTCTCGCGGGCTTTTGGACGTCATCCGGGAGGCGCCGCTGTGGACCCGGGTCCTGGTCCCCTTCGTGATCCTGGCCGGAGTGATCGGCGCCGTAGCGGGCGAGGGCTTCCAGCGCTATGCGGGGGAGTCGGGGGACTCGAGCCCAGCGGTCCTCTCCGGCGCCGCCGCCGACGGCGGCCCGGTTGGGGTCGCCGGCAGCCGGCAGTACCGCGGTGACGCGACCTGCCCGAATCGCAACCCGATCGTCGAGGAAAATCGCTGTCATCGGGGGACGATGAGTTGGCGGATCGGCAACTACAGCGCCGGGCTCGGAGGGTATGCGACCCAAACGAGCGTCGATCTCGGCGAGGACGTGGTGCTGAAGATCGGCCGCGACGCCCCGGTGTCCTCGCAGGCGACCGTCGATGTCGCCGTCTTTCGGATGGGTTACTACGGGGGCCTCGGCGGGCGCCTCATCGACCGGGCAAGTGGCGTCCCGATCGACAACGACTACCGGTGCCGGCCGATGAATGCGACGACCGGGGAAGTCGATTGCGGCAACTGGCACCCGACCTACACCATCCCCGGTGGTGTCTTCCCCGCCTCTGGCGTCTACATCGCGAAGCTGACCGCCTCCACCGGTGAGCAGACGGCGGTCGTCTTCACGGTCCGTGACGACCGCCGTGCCGCGGACCTGCTCTACGTGCTGCCGGTAAACACCTATGAGGCCTACAACCTCTTCGGCGGGAAATCCCTCTATTTCGGTGCCCGTGGCGCGAGCACGATCTCGGGGGCCAGCCGGGCCGTGAAGGTGTCCTTCAACCGACCGCTGAGCCTTGCCGGTGGAGCCCAGAACTGGTTCTTCGGACCCGATTTCAACCTCCTCTTCTGGCTCGAGAAGCAGGGCTTCGAGATCTCCTACACCGACGATGTCGAGGTCAGCTCGGATCCCCGGAAGCTGCACAAACACCAGATCGACGTCATCTCCGGGCATTCGGAGTACTGGAGCGCGGCCCAGTTCGGCGGGGTCAGGGCGGCCCGCGACGGCGGCGTCAACATCGCCTCCTTCAGCGCCAACACCGCCTACTGGAAGGTCCGCTACGAGGATGGCCGGCGGACTCTCGTCTGCTACAAGACGGTCGAGGGCAGCGGCTCCGCCGGATCCGGTGCGGTCGGGGCCAACGACTGGGGCCCGGACGGCGCGAGGGGAACCGCGGACGACGCCCTCGGCGCCGATGGGATCGCGGGTACCCTCGACGACAACCCGCAGAATGCGACCACGACCTGGCGCGACGACGGCGCGCCACCCGGCGATCCCAATGCGCCAACCCAGGGCCGCGTGGGTCCCGATCAGCCCGAGAACCAGCTGTTCGGCGTCATGTACGCCGGCGACAATGACCGGCGTGGCTTCCCGCTGACCGTCCCTGCGGCCAACTCGGAAGGAGAGTTCGCGGGTGACCCGGTCTGGCGCCACACCGGGATCTCCACCTTCCGCTCGACCGAGATCGGCGAGAAGATCGTCGGTTGGGAGTGGGACGCGATTCCGACCCAGTCTCAATATCTCTCCCGTCAACCCCCGGGTGTCGTCCGCCTCTCAGCCACCAACGTCGGAACCGCGGATGGGAACTCCTGGATTCAGGACGAAGGCAGGCTGCGCGACAGCGCGCCTCCCCCCGGGCAGCCCAGCGTTGTCAACGCCGTCTCCTACCGCGCCAGCAGTGGCGCGCTCGTTTTCGCCAGCGGGACGATGGAGTGGTCCTACGGCCTCTCGGCCCAGCCGGATCGTCGCATCGAGCAGGCGACCTACAACGTCCTCTCGGACATGGGGGCCGAAGCCAGGACGCCGAACGGGATCACGCCTGAGCACCGGCAGCGGCGCCTTGCGGCGGCCGGCTCGATGCCCGGGCTCGCCCAGACCTCGGCGGGGGAGCGCTGCCCGGCGCGACCCGGGTCGAACCCCGCCGAGCGCCCCTGCGCTCGGTCGGCCTCCTGAGCGGCGCCCGAGCCATCCGTCCAGGGGCGGCACCTCGCCACGCGAATGCTTTCCGGTTGGGGATACGCTCGCCCTCGGGCAACGATCGAAGGGATGAATGCGGGAAGCGCTCAGAGTCGTCGCGATATTCGGGCTGTCCATGGTGGCTTGCTCGCTGTTCCTCGACTGGTACCGGTTCGACGAGTTCGGCTTCAGCGTCAACGAGTCGGGTTGGGCGGCTTTCCACAGCGCCGACATCGCCCTCTGCGCAATGGCCGCGGCCGGCCTGGCGCTGGTCGTCAAAGACGCGCTCGGGGAGACCCGCAAGGGTGCGCTGGCGCTCGCCGGGCTGATCGGAGCGGCGGCATTCGCGCTGAGCTTCGTGAAGGTCATCTCCCCTCCGGTGCCCGCCGACGCGATCGAGTTCGGCGGTTTTCTCTGCCTGGCTGGTTCAGCCTTTTGGACACTCGCCGGCTTTGCCGAGCTGCTCAACCTTCCGGGCACGCAACCGACGGCGAAGGCATGCCCCGACTGCAGGATGCCGATTCCCCGCGATGCGACCGTCTGCCGCCATTGCAGTTTCAGGTTCGCGCCGCCCCCTCCCCAGGCATAGGCGGCTGCTCCCGGGCCCCGACCTCCCATCGCTACGCTGAAATCGTGACCTTGCCGCTCGCCCACGTCGGCGGAGCCTTTGCGCCTCTGGAGCTGGTCCCGATCACGATCGCGGCCGCCCTCTACGCGAAACGGGCGCTCACGCTCTCGGCGAAGGGAAGGCCGGTTCCGGTCTGGCGCCAGACGTGCTTTGCCTCCGGGCTCCTGGTGATCTGCATCGCGATGTTCTCTCCGGTCGGCCACATCGCCGACGAGTTGGTGATCGCCCATATGTCCGAGCACCTTCTGATCGGCGACATCGCCTCCCTGCTGATCGTCCTCGGGCTCACCGGCCCCCTGCTGGGACCGGTGCTTGCGATCGGCCCCTTGGACCGGCTCAGGGTTCTGGCCCACCCGGCCGTCGCACTGCCGCTTTGGGCGATCAACCTCTTCTTCTGGCACGTTCCGGTTGTCTACCAGGACGCCTACGGGACCGCGCCGGTGCACGCGCTCGAGCACATGGCCTTTCTCTTCTTCGGCTGCCTGGTCTGGATGCCGCTGTTCGGCCCGCTGCCCAAGCCCGATTGGTTCGGTGCGGGCTGGAAGGTCGGGTACGTGATCGCGGTCCGCTTCACCGGCGCCATCCTCGGCAACATCCTGATGTGGTCGGGCACCGTGCTCTACCCGATCTACGCGCCGGGCGAGCGCTATTGGGGGATCTCGCCGATCGCCGACCAGAGCACCGCGGGGGTGTTGATGATGGTCGAGGGCACCTTCCTCCTCCTCGGCGTCCTAGCCTGGACCTTCTTCGAGGTCGCCCGCGAGGGAACCGAGAAGCAGCGCCTGCTCGACCTCGCCACGGAGCGCGGCGTACCGCTGGAGGAGGCACGGGCGAGCCGGGCGGTCGCCTCCGGACACGGCGAGCTGCTGGAGAAGCGCCTGGCGGGCGCCGGCCGAGAGCGTGAGTCAGAGGCGAGCTGACCCGCGGGCGTGGCTGGTGACCGGCCCCCTGGGCCGGGTCGCCGCCTTCCTGATCGACCTCGGCGCGCTGCTTTGGCGCGGGGCCCGCGGGCGAAGCTAGGCCCGGTCCCGGATTGCTCTAGATTCACCCGCCGATGCAGACGACCCTCTCTGAGCTGGAGGACTCGCGGGCGCGGGTCGAGGCCGAGGTACCCGCGGCCGACGTCGACCGTCGGGTCCAGCGGGCCGCCCGCGTCCTCGGGCGGGAGATGAGGCTGCCGGGTTTCCGCAAGGGCAAGGTGCCCCCGAAGCTCGTCCTCCAGCAGCTCGGCTTTGCTCCCGTGTTCGAACAGGCCCTGCGCGACTCGTTGCCCGAGTGGTATGAGCAGGCGGTTCTCGATTCGGGGGTGAGCACCGTCGGCGATCCCGAGATCGAGATCACCTCGGCGCCCGAGGAGGAGGGCCAGCCGCTCGGTTTCAAGTTCGAGGTCCGAGTTCGCCCCCCGGCGAAGCTCGGCGACTACAAGGGCCTCGAAGTGGGGAGGGCCGATCCCGAGGCCCCCGACGACATCATCGATAGCGAGCTGGAGCGAGCCCGCGAGAGCATGTCGCGGCTCGAGCCGGTGGAGCGGGCGGCGGCCGAGGGCGACGTGCTGCTGATCGACTTCGCCGGGACCATCAATGGCGAGCTGTTCGAGGGCGGCGAGGGCCACGATCAGCTGCTCGAGCTCGGCGCCGGGCAGTTCATCGAGGGCTTCGAGGATCAGCTCACCGGCGCCGAGCCCCGCAGCGATCACCAGGTGGAGGTCGCCTTTCCCGAGGACTACCGGGCCGAGCACCTGGCGGGCAAGAAGGCGAGCTTCGCCGTCAATGTCAAGGAGGTCAGGGAGAAGGTCCTGCCGGAGCTCGACGACGATTTCGCCTCCGAGGCATCCGAGTTCGACACGGTCGAGGAGCTGCGGGCCGACATCGCGGAGAAGCTCTCGGGGGCGGCGGAGGAGCGGATCGATCAGGACTTCCGGATGGCGGCGATCGACGCCGCGGCGGACGCGGCGACCGTGGAGATCCCCGATGAGATCGTTGCGGCCCGCGCCGAGGAGCGCTGGCAGGGGGTCGAGCGCCAGCTGGCCGGGCGCGGTGTCGACCCCAACGCCTATCTGCAGATGCAGGGCCGCACCCGCGAGGATCTGATCGAGGAATCGAGCCCGGACGTAGAGCGCGACCTGCGCCGCGAGGCGGTGCTGGCGGCAGTCGCGGAGGCCGAGGAGATCGAGGTCTCAGACGAGGAGATGGTCGAGGCGCTGGAGCACACCGCCGAGCATGAGCGCACGACTCCCGAGAAGCTGCTCGAGCGGCTGCGCCGCGAGGGCCGCGACCCTCTGGTCAGCCAGGACCTCCGCACTCGCAAGGCGATCGACGTGATCGTCGACTCCGCCAAGCCGATCCCGATGGCCCAGGCCGAGGCCCGCGAGAAGCTCTGGACCCCCGAGGACGAGCGCGAGCAGGCCGGCTCGCTCTGGACTCCGGGGAGCGACTAGGTGTAGTTCCTCGCACCACAACGTTGAAGGCTGGCCGACCTGGTGCATGCCATGCAGCCATGAGGTCGGCCAGCCAGCCTCAGAGGCACAGATCTGCAAGTCCGGTTTTCAGACCGTCGACGCTTCGCTCAGCCTCTCGGATTCAGTCTCGAGCGGCCTGAGCTCGACCGGAATCCCGTTCAGCACGGCGTTGCCGGAGAGGGGGTCGATCAGGTCGGAGCGGGCGAGGACGTTGCTGTTCGAGCCGGGGTGCTCGCGCGCGACTGAGAGCTCGACGCCCTCGCCGCCGTGGCCCCAGCCGTGGGGGATGCTGACCACGCCCGGCATCACCGCGTCTGTGACCTCGACCGGAACCTCGATCGCGCCCGCCTCGGAGCTGACCCGGGCCGGCTCGCCGTCGGCGAGGCCGAGGCGCTCGGCGTCAGAGGGATTGACGTGCGCGGTGCACTGCGGCGGCCCGCTGACCAGCCGCGGGACGTTGTGCATCCAGGAGTTGTTCGAGCGCAGGTTGCGCCGGCCGACCAGGAGCATCCCGCCGTTCATCCGGCGACCCAGGGCACCCTCGAGCCGGGGCAGGTCGGCGAGGATCGGCTCGGGCGCCAGCTCGACCTTGCCGCTGGAGGTCCGAAGCGAGCCGGGCAGGCGAGGCTGCAGCGGTCCGAGGTCGACTCCGTGGGGAGAGTCCTCCAGGCGCTCCAGGGTCAGCCCCTCGGGGTCCTCGCCGAAGTGATCGCCGTGGGGGCCGGCGCGGAGCATCAGGTCGAGCAGTCGCTCCGGGCCGGTCCGCGGCGCCAGCTCCTCGAGCAGCTGGGCCGGGTCGCGTCCGCTCAGCCGCGATCCCGCCATTCCCACCTCGCGCCTCACCGCCTCGGCGGCGACGAAGTCGTCGATCGCGTCGACGTCGGCCGCCGACCCCTGGCCGGTGACGATCCCGGCGAGGCGGAGGATGTTTCGCCACTCGTCGGGCAGCGTCGGGTCGGGGGGCAGCACCGCCGGTGAGTAGTTGGCTACGTTTCGGATCGCCAGTTGATAGAGGGCGATGTCGTAGTGGGGCCGGCGAAGCGAGGACGGTCCGGGGAGGATGACGTCGGCGTGGCGCGTCGTCTCGTTGACGTAGACATCGAGGCAGACCATGAAGTCGAGCGAGTCCAACGCCGCGTCGAGGCGCCCGGAGTCCGGAGTCGAGAGAGCGGGGTTGCCGGCCATCGTCAGCATCGCCCTGATCTGGCCCTCCCCGGGGGTGTCGATCTCCTCGGCGAGGCAGGCGACCGGAAGCTCGCCGAAGGCCTCGGGCAGGCCGCGAACACGGCTCTCCCAGCGCCCCGGCAGGAATCCGCGGCCGCGACCGGGCTCGCCGCTGGAGTTGCTCTGGCCGGCGGCCGCCTCGGTGAACATCGCCCCGCCCTCGCGGTCGAGGTTGCCGGTGAGGACGTTGAGGACGTCGACCAGCCAGCTGGCGAGGGTGCCGAACTCCTGGGTGCAGGTGCCGATCCGCCCGTAGACGGCGGCGCGCCCCGCCGCGGCCAGCTCCCGCGCCATCCGGGCGATCTCGGAGGCGGCGATCCCGGTCGGCCCCGCCACGGCCTCCGGCGTGAAGGGCTCCGCGGCGGCCCGCACCTGCTCGAGCCCGTTCAGGTGCTCGACCAGCGCCCCGGGCTCGACCAGGTCCTCGGCGAACAGCAGGTTGGCGATCGCCAACAGCAGCAGCGCGTCGGTGCCGGGGCGGATGAGGTGGTGCTCGTCGGCCTCCTCGGCGGTGCGGGTGCGTCGCGGGTCGATCACCACGACCTTGCCCCCCCGCTCGCGGATCGCCCGCAGGCGACCCCGCATGTCCGGGGCGGTCATCAGGCTGCCGTTGGAGGCCATCGGGTTGGCGCCGAGGATCAGCAGGTGCTCGGTGCGATCGATGTCGGGAATCGGGACGCTGAGCGCGCCGCCGAACATCTGGGCGCAGGAGACCTGCTTGGGCATCTGGTCGACGGTCGTCGCGGTGAAGATGTTGCGGGTCCCGAGGGCCTTGAAGAGGACTCGCCCGTACATCAGGGCGGCCATGTTGTGGGCGGCGGGGTTGCCGACGTAGACGCCGATCGAGTCGCGACCATGCCGCTCGAGAAGCGGCGGCAGGCGCCGGTCGATCTCGGCGAACGCCTCGTCCCAGCTCGCCTCCTCGAAGCTACCGTCTCGCTTGATCAGCGGGGTGCGGATCCGGTCGGGGTCGGACTCCAGCGCGGCGATGCTGGCGCCCTTCGGGCAGATGAATCCCCGGCTGAAGACGTCATCCCGGTCGCCACGGACCGAGGTCACCCGCTCGCCCGAGAGGGTCAGCTCCAGCCCGCAGGTCGCCTCGCAGAGGGGGCAGGTCGCGTGAGCGGTCGTGACTTCGGCCACGAGGCGAGTCTAATGGCCGGAGAGTCCGTGCCGGCACGGTGTTAGCGCCGGCAGAGGCATGTCAGGCGGCGAAGCCGCCGCAAGTGATTGGCCGCCGACGGCCTTCTATACACTCGCCCACCGATGAGCCCCCTGGTTCCAATGGTCGTCGAGCAGACCTCCCGCGGTGAGCGGGCCTTCGACATCTACTCGCGACTTCTCAACGAGCGGATCGTCTTCCTCGGCACCCCGGTGAGTGAGGACATCGCCAACCTGATCGTCGCCCAGCTGCTCCCTCTGGAATCGGAGGACCCCGACAAGGACATCAGCCTCTACGTCAATTCGCCCGGCGGGTCGGTCTATGCCGGTCTGGCGATCTACGACACGATGCAGTTCATCAAGCCCGACGTGCAGACGATCTGCGTCGGGATCGCGATGAGCAGGGGCGCCCTGCTGCTCGCCGGCGGCGCCGCCGGCAAGCGGATGTCGCTGCCCAACTC
>JBBRHQ010000017.1:0-18495 GCA_038222365.1 Solirubrobacterales bacterium | reverse complement strand
GATGGTTTCAAGAGGTACAGCACAAAGTAATTTAAAAAAGTATAATACTTCATAAACAGAAACTTCACTCTGGATTTATGTAAAATTTTAAAATCATGACAAGATTTATTTCGAGTCCGAGCTCACCCCCATGAAGACCGCCGCCGGGTGGCGGCGGTCGGGCAGCATTGTCAGCTCCGGCACTCCGCGGCGAACCCGGACCCCGCCCTTGGCGGAGGCGTGGGCGGAGGAGGCGGTGCCGCCGTCGCCCGATCCGGCTCCGACGATCCGCACGTCGATCTCATAGGAGGCGTACCTGGTCTTGACCTTCACGGTCGAGTCGCCGCTATTGCCGCCACCTCCACCGCTGCCGCCACCGCCCGGGATTCCCGCCGGGGTTGCCGGCAGGCCGGTGGCGCCGGTCGAGACGGCTGCCGCGGAACCCGCCGGCGGAAGGCTTCCCGACGAGGCCGGAGCGGTGCCCGAGCCGTCGGCCGCTGAGTCGGCGTATTGCTGCTTGAAGGGGTCCTTGGCGCTGAGGTCGTGGAGGCGCCGGCGGTAGTCACGCAGGCCGGTGACCGAGTTCGCGAACGCCGTGACCCGCTGCCCGGCGCTAGCGGATCCCGTGGCGACGTCACTTGCGGCCACGCCGGGGCTCTTGTCCGAGCTGTCGCTCTGTCCAGAGCTGCTGAGCGCGAAGGGGACGACGACGATTGCGACCAGCAGCAGGCCGACCAGGGGCAGCAGGTGGCGGTCGCGCAGATCGCCGGCCAGGTCGCTGAGGAAGCCGGGAACCTTCGCCTCCGGCAGCTTGATCTGCGGGCGCTTCAGCTCCTTCATCGCGCCGCCTCCGTGCTGGCCGCGGTGGTCGCCGTCGCGGCCGCTCCCGAGGGCGTGGTCGGCGAGGGGGTTGTCGAGGCCGGCGTGGCGGTGCCGGGGGCGGCCGGGCCGCTGGGCGAGGCGCCGGCGGTCAGGCCCTGGTCGGCCGGCGTCACGTAGGTGGTTACGGCGAAGGATGCGTCGAGGTGGGGGAAGCCGAGCTCGGCGTCGCCGTTCAGCGCGAAGCCGTCGAGGGTCAGGAGGCGCCCGTCGACGGCGACGTGGGCTCCCTTGGTGTGGACCATCGCGTCGATCCCGGAGATGAAGTCGGCGACGTGGAAGAAGTCGCCGCTGAAGCTGAGGTCATACGGCATCACGCCCAGTCCGGCGGTGCCGATCGTCGCGCCAATCGGCAGCAGCGCCGCCGCCGTCTCGGTAGGGGCGACCGTGGCGGAGGCCGGCACCGCGGTCGAGCTTCCCCCAGCGGTCTCGCCGGAGGGTGGCGTGGTCGGCGCCGGGGTGGTGGGCGCCGGCGCCGGGGCCAGGTTCGATGCCGTGGAGGCGCTCGAGGCGTCGCTGGTCGTGATCCCGTCGAACCTCACCTCCGAGCGGCCGGCGATGCTGTTCAGCTCGACCAGCAGGGAAGAGGTGTCGTCGCTCTGGGGCACAGCCTTGCCGAGCACCACCAGCTGCTGGTAGTCGGAGGGGAAGCCGCGCCGCGCGGCCGTCGCCTCTGCCGCCTGGCTCTGCGACGCCGCCAGCGAGGCCTTGGCCTGGTCGACCTCCCCGGAGAGGTCATCTGCCTGCTGGCGCTTCGGGCCGAGCAGGAGGACCCAGAAGGCCGCGGCGAGGGCGACCACCACCAGCATCACGATGATCATCCGGTTGGCGGAGGTCATCTCAGCCACCCGGGGTGGAGCTCGTCGTCGAGGACGCCGCGGGTGCGGCGCCGTCGGTGGTCGAAGGTGCCGGCGCGGTCGGGGCGCTGCCCGGGTCGGTGGCGGCGGCGGTGGGCGCGGCGTCGAAGGCGGCGACGATCTCGAACTGGGCGACGAAGTCGCGGGTCTGGCAGCCGGAGGTGCTGCTGCCGGAATCTGAGATCGCCGGCGCGGCGCCGCCACCGGCCGATTGCGAGTTGCCGAGCTGGGAGGACTGCACGCCGACCCGGGTCACCCCGTCGATGTCCTTCAGCGCGGAGACGAATCCGGCCACCGCCTCCTGCCCGCGGGCGCAGCCGACCAGCTCGAGGGCCGGTCCGGGGATCGAGCCCCGCAGGGCGACGTTGGCCTCTCCGTCGATCTGCACCGTGGGATTTGCCTTTCCGGTGAGATTGGTCAGCCAGACGTCGTCGGGGAGGATCAGCGAGAGCTCCCGCATCACCCGCTCCCAGTCGAAGCGGCTGTCGGCGAGGCTGGTCACGGTCGAAACCCGCTGGTCGCGGACGCTGCCGAACTGGGTGTAGGCGGCGAGGCGCTGGGCGCGCGCCTTGGCGACGGCTTCCTGCTGCTTGAGGTCGGCCACCTCCGCCTTGCGGTCGGAGATCTGGTTGTCGGTGAACACCATGACCGTGACCCCGGCGAGCGCGGCGAGCAGCGCGCCGACGACGATGTAGGCGGCCGGGCCGCCCCGCATCGGGGTGCGCTCGCCGCGGCGCTCCTCGGAGGGGATCAGGTTTACGGGACGCATCAGCTCTCCAGGGCCAGCCCGTAGGAGAGGGTCAGCCGGGCCGCCGAGGCGTCGTCGTAGCCCGCGAGCGCGTGCGGACGGCCGATCGCGAAGGGCAGCCCGATCACCACCTGCATCTGCTCGGCCAGGCCGGGGATTGCGCTGCCGGGCCCGCAGAGGACGACCTTCTCGAGCGGAACGGCGCCCTCCTGGGCGCCGTAGTAGTCGAGCGACGTCCGCAGCTCGTCGAGCAGGAGCGAAGCCCCCTCCTCCATTGCGGCGCGGGCCGCGACGGCCATCTGGTGGTCGCCGTCGATCTTCTCCAGCGGCCTGCCCAGGCCGACGTGGGCGAGCCACAGCCGGGCGTGCTCGAGCGGCAGCCCGGTGGAGGCCGCCAGCTCGCCGACCAGGCCCTCCAGTCCGACCGGCGAGACCCGGGTGAAGAGGCAGGAGCCGCCCCTCGCCACGGCGAGGTTGGTGACCGCTCCGACGTGACAGAAGAGCGAGGCCGGCGGTGGCTGCTGCTGGGGCGCCTCGCCGGCGCCGGGCTGGGCGGCCGGGGCGCCGAGCGCCCGGAGCATCCCGAATGCGGAGAGGTCGACTCCCACCGGCTGCAGCCCTGCGCTTCGCAGCGGCTCCAGCAGGGCGAGGATCATTTCGCGACGGGCCGCGACGACGACCACGTCGATCTGCGCCGGCGAGCCCTCGGCTGCCGGTACCCCCCCGACCAGGCGGTGGTCGAGGACCGCCTGCTCGATCGGCATCGGTATCTGCTCCTGGGCCTGGAAGCGGACCGCGGCCTCCAGCTCGGCGGGGTCGTCGATCGCCGGCAGGCGCAACGTCCTCACCACCACCCACTGGTTGGCGACGCCGAGGCGGACCCGGCGGCTCAGCCGGTGCTCGGCGAAGACGGCGCGTAGCTCCGCGGCCAGCGCCTCGGGGTCGGCGACCTCGCCGTCGTGGAAGACCTCAGCCGGCAACGGCGCGATCGCTGTTGCCGACAGTCGCGCGCTTCCGTTGGTGCGGACCTCGGCCGCGGCGATGCTGCCGGCCTCGATCTCGAGACCGACCAGCGCGTCGTCCTTTCTCTTCTTCAGTTGGATCATCCGGCGTCTCGCAGCGGCAGCGCTCGGCCCGCGGTGACGCCGTCGGGGCCGCTGCAGGTAATGGATCGGCCGATTTGCACCGGATCTTGTGCCCTTTCCCTACCGAAAATTAGGAAAAGCTCGCCGTCCCTCATCCCCTGGTCTCCCTGCCGACGACCCAGGCGGACTGCACCGGGTCGATGAAGTTGGGCGGCTCGACGTAGCGCAGCCGGTCGTCGTAGACGTAATTCTTGATGTAGCCGGTGTTCGCCGAGCCATAGGTCCCGACCGGGCCGCGGAACTTCTGGGCGATCGCGCCGTGCACCGTCAGCGTTCCCAGCTGGGCGCCGCAGTTGTAGTTGTCGACGATGAAGGAGTGGTTGATCGTCAGGATCGCGGCGTCGACCATGAGGTTGGTGAGCGCACCCGCCCCGTTGGTCCCGTTTGAGCAGGGGTGGTAGACCCGGACGAAGTTGTTGGCGATCAGCCCGAGCATCCCCCCGCCCGAGTTGGTCAGGTTGCCGTCGACGACGACGTCGTTCTCGGCCGCGATCGTCAGCTGGCCCGAGTAGTTGCCGTGGACGTAGACGTTGCCGCAGCCGGTGGCGCCGGGGTAGGTGGTCCCGAACGGCGTGTAGCTGGAGGAGCAGGTGTTGTTGGTGACGTAGACGACCCCGTTGGAGGGGAAGGCGATCGGCCCCACCGTGCCGCTGCCGGTCGTAACGGTCATGCTGTTGCCGTTCAGGGTGATGTAGATCTGGCCGCTGAACTTGTAGGACGGCTGAGTGAGGTTGGCGAGCTGCTGGTTGCTCGGGGGCGGGGTGAGGACCGGGGCGCTGGTCACGTAGTTGCCAGTGAAGGTGGGGCTGCTGGGGCTGCAGATCGAGAACCAGCCCGGCGATGTCGCGCTAGCCTCGATCGAGTCCGCGGAGGTGCGGCCGAAGGTCGGCGAGCCGCAGATGCCCAGCGCGTCGTTGGTGTGCAGCGGACCGTTGATCGTGTCGCCGCTGATGAAGGCGATCTTGCTGCAGAACTGCCCGCCCGAGTTCGGGATCGCCGAGTTGTAGCGGCCCTGCTGATAAGTCAGGGCGCACTGCTGGGTGGCTCCCTGGACGGTGAGGGGATCGGGTCCGTAGACCACCGGGTCGGAGGTCTCCAGCTGGGTGAAGTACATGTAGTCGAGGAAGCTGGCTCGCTTGTAGGTGGCGACCAGGGAGACCTTGGTGCTTCCCGAGTAGCCGGTGGAGCGGATCCGGAAGGACCCGGCCATCGCCCCGCTCGACTCGATCATGCTCCCCACCGAGTCCGCGGTGTCGCAGCTCGAGTGGCCGGTGGCCGGGATCAGCTCGATCGCGTAGGTCGCGCCGGTGCTCCCCGGTACCGGGCGGCGGCGGGTCGTCGATCCCTGCTGGTTGACGGCGTTCGGGTTCGGGACCGCCGTGCAGCGGGTCCAGTAGTTGTTGTCCGCGTTGAGGTGGAAGGAGTAGTCGTTGATCCCCGCCTGCGCGGCCTCATAGGCCTGCTTTCGATCGAGGTCGCCGCGGCTCAGGTGGACGTCGCCGCTGACCGCAGTGACCGTCCCCAGAACGAGCAGGGAGACGACGAACATCCCGAGCGCCGTGGTCGCCATCGTGAAGCCCTGCTCGGATCTCAGCCGCTTTCTCATTGGCAGGGCAGGTTGTTGGCGCTGGTGCTGAAGGCGGCCGGGCTGAAGCGAAGCAGCGCAGTGTCCTGGACGCTGGCGGCGGCGCCCGGGTCCGGCGTCCCCGTCGAGCTCGGTGAGACCTTCAGCGCCACCGTCACCTGCACGGTGCGGGACGCGTTGCCGGCGTCGAGGGGTGTCGGCAGCGGGGTGGGGGAGACCTGGCCGTTGCTGTAGGAGTAGTAGCGGAAGGGGGCTGGGCTGGCGGCGACGCCGGTCATCAGCTGCTTGGTCGCCGAAGGCATCGAGGCAAATGTCCAGGAGGGGACCGAGCCTCCGGTCGCCGGGTAATCGGACTGGGTCAGCGTGCCGCCGGTCAGATCCACCTCGCTGAGCATCGGGGTGGGGGCGACCGCCGAGCCCGTCGCGTGCCAGAAGCGCAGCTTGGTCCCCGTGCTGTCGATCTGCACGGGGGCGATCTGAGGGGCGACGCAGGCCGAGTGAAGGCTGTCGATGATCCCGTAGAGGGCGACCCGGGCGCGCTGGGTGGCATCGACGCGGCCGTTGACCCGGGCCGTCTGGTGCAGCGTCGTGATGATCACCGTGGTCAGCCCGAAGAGGACGAGCATCGCGGCGGCTGTCGCGACCAGCTGCTCGACCAGGGTGAAGCCGCCCTGATCGGAGATCAGCTCTCTCCGGCTCACGTGCACACCCCGCTGGTGGTGCCCGTCCCCATGTAGACGTTGAGGGTGGTGCCGTTGACCAGGTCCTGGACGAGCACGCCACTGCTCGTCTTCCGCCGGCTTCCGTTGTCGACGCAGACCGTGTAGCCGCTGCTGCTGCTCCAGGGGAGACCCGGGTCGGTGAGCTTGCCGGAGGTGTTGGTCGCGTAGGTGCGCTTCACCGCGCAGGTGGTGTCGTTGACGATCACATGGGCGTTGGAGACCGGGGACCCCGGGGTCACCTGGCTGATCCCGCTGAACACGGTCAGGTTCAGCGCCGGCAGCTGCACCTGGGCGGGGGCGCTGCCGCCGGAGGGGACGGTGACGCTCGCCATCGCCGCCGCGCCGGGCGGGTTGGGGAGGCTGTTCGGGTTCGGGTTGTTGGCGGTGCAGGAGCCGGCGTAGACGGTGTCGGGCGAGGTGAAGGGGAAGACGGGGGTCGCGGTCACCGTGGCGAGCCGGGCGCCGCCCGGCGAACCGTAGGCCCTCGCGGTTGTCATCCCGGTGTTGAAGGCCACGACCGAGTCCGCGGTCGAGCCGACCAGGGTGGGGGAGCTGCCGATCCGGGTCTTGAAGGTGACCGGGATCGAGCCGCCCTGGTCGTATTGGAGCGCGACCGTGTTGGTCGTCCCGGCGATCACGCTGACGGTCTGCGGGCTCGGAGCGTTACCGTCCTTGTCGACCAGTCCGGGGGCTCCGCCGGATGGGGTCAGCGTGTAGGTGCCTGCCGCCTGGTCGGCGAACACCGCACAGCCGGCGGAGTCGGTCGAGCCGGTGAACGTGCCGGCGCCCGAACCGGTCACCCCGATCCCCGAGATCGGCGCCCCCTGGGCGTTGATCGCGGAGATCGTCAGGGTGCCGTGGGTCGGGTCGAGCGAGCCGGTGGGCGGGGCGATGATGCTCTGGATCACCACCGGCGGCCTGCTTCCCATCCCCGGCCAGGTGACCGACGAGGTCACCTTGACGTAGTCGGCCGAGGAGGTCCCCTGCCCGCAGGAGGCGGTCCCGCTGGAGTCGTTGACGAACAGCCCGGTGGAGTTGATTGTGAACTGGGTGCCGTCGAGGGTGACGCTGCGGGTCTGGGCCAGCCGGTTCAGGGTCGGGACACGCAGCGAGCGCAGCCGGGCCTGGTCCTCTTGGGCGACCGCGTAGGCCGCCGAACGGTGACGCTGGTCTGAAGCCTGGTGGGCGCTGGCCCCGAGCAGGCCGAAGGCGGCCGCGGCGATCAGCGAGGCGACCAGTGCGCTCATTCACACTTCGACCAGCGCGAAGCCCGCTTCATTGCTGGGGCCAGCGCACTGCGAGCGGGACGCAGCAATCGACCGCGGGAGCGCCTCCCGCATGGAGACGGGGCAGATGTTCACGGCCCTTCCAGCATCGGCGGGGGGCAAGCGGCGGCGCCCCAGCCCGGGAGGGGGTGGACAAATGGGTGAGCGCCGGGAAGCGGTCCTGCGCCACCGCCCTAGTACGTGCGTCGAGCGCAGCGCCGGCAGGGCTTTTCGGGCCCGCGGCCAATGCTTCAGTTTGTGAAGTCTTGGCGCTATACTCTGTGAAGCGAGCCGTTCCGCGCATGGGGGGCGGCCCTGCAGAAGCCGATGAGCGCGATCAGCAACTCCCGATGCCCGGTCTGCCGCACGGCGGAAGTGATCTCCGGCAAGTGGACACTGTTGGTGATCCGGGACCTCGCCGACGGCAACAGCCGCTTCTGCGAGCTGGAGCGCTCGCTGGAGGGGATCAGCCCGAGGACGCTCTCGCTTCGCCTGCGCGCGCTGGAGGAGCAGGGAATCGTCGAGCGCCACACCTACCCCGAGGTCCCGCCCCGGGTCGAGTACGCGCTGACCGAGAAGGGCCGGGAGCTGGTGCCGCTGATCGACGACATGCGCTCCTACGGGACCAAGTGGCTTGCGCCCGAGCCGGCAGGTCGCACCGCCGCCGCCGTCTGAGCCCCTGCTGCAACCAAACGTGCAGCCGCAGGAGGGCCGCAGGCGCGGACGAAGCCCTCACCCGTGCATGACCCGGTCCTACGCGAAGCACTGAGCACCCTTGCCGCCGAGGCCGGGACGCGGCTTCGCTCGCTGGTCGAGACCGGCGAGGAGATCCCCTTCGACGTCGCCGAGGACTCCGGCGAGGGCGCCCACTTCTACCGCTACGTCCCTCTGACTTCGCGTTTCGTCGCCGAGCGCGAGGATCAATTGCGCTCGCTGCCCTCGTTCGGGCCGGCCTGCGCGGCGATCAGCGCCGCCGGCATCGCCGCGCCCTACCTGGAGTCCCGTGGCGCCACGGTCCCGGCCGACCCCGACGAGCGCGCCGCGGCGATGCTGATCGGCTTCATCGCCGACCTCTGGGATGGATGCGCCGAGTTCACGCTGGACGCCGGCCGGCTGAACCGTGCGATGAGCGCGCTCGACGCCGAGACCCGCGACGTCGCGGACGCCGATCTGCTGATCGCCCCGATCGTCGGGCTGCAGATGCCGCTGCCCCGCCTCCAGCTGCCCAGTGGGGTGCGGGTGGTCAGAGCCGACACGGTCGAGGCGCCGATCGAGGCGATGCGAAGCGAGGGAATGCAACGCGCCGCCTGGGAGCCGCAGTACCTCGCACTGGCCGAGCAGGGTGAGGGCCCCGAGGGGGTCAGCGACGCTCTCAGCCAGCTCCACGACCTGATCAGCGTCCTGCGCCTCTACCGTGAGGGAAGCGTCGGCCTCGGGCCCTACGCATTCGCCCCGACGGGCGAGCAGAGCTGGCGCCGAATCGCCACCGGCGCGCCCGCCACCCGGCCCGGCGGCTACCAGCTGAGCGAGGACGACACGATCGAGGTCCGGGGCTTCGCCCACGACCTCGAGGTGCGTCCCGATCCCGAGGGCGCTCTCGCCTGGGCCGTCGCCAGGTTCGAGATGGGCTGCGAGAGGGCGACGCCCCTGGAGGGATTGAGCGATCACCTGCTGGCGATCCGCGCGGTGCTCGAGGGACCGGGCCCGGTCAACGCTCCGCTCCCGGCCCGGGTCGCGGCGCTCTTGCCCGACGGTCCAGACCGCGACGACGCGAACTTCAGGATCGAACGGGCCCAGCGGCTCGAGCGCACCCTGATGAGCGGCCGGGCACTCGAGGCCCAGGGCGAGGACCGCTCCAGCGCCCTCGCGCTGGCGGTCTGGGTCGAGACCTGCGCACGCTCGATCCTGCGCGACGGAGCACTCGGCTACTTCGGCGACGATCTCTGCGCCGCGGCCGACGAGACCCTGATCGCCGACGGCCTCGATGCGGGAGAGCCCGCGGATTCGCCGCAGATGGGCGGCACGGCCGAGTGGGAAGCGCTCGACGCGGCGGTTGCCGCCGAGGTCGAGGAGACCGCGGAGGAATTCGAGAAGATCGCCGAGGTCGAGCCTTTCGAGGAGGATGAGGATGAGGGGCCGGCGGAAGCCGTCAGGGAGCCACGGCCCGGCACCGGCGAGATCTCGGTCACCCGGATCGGCTCAGAGCCACCGGTCGAGCCCGAGCCCGAGCCCGATGAGGAGCCCCAGACGCGGGTCATGGAGCCGATCCCCAGCGAGGCCTCGGAGATCCGCGTCAGCGCCCAGCCAAAGCCGCTGGAGGATGCTCCGGCCGACGGCGACGCCGACGACTGGTTCGAGGAATTCGACGAGCAAGGCGATCCAACGAGGGAGGACGAGGTGATCAACCGCGACTGGCACGACGAGGACTCGCGGACCGCGACCCTGGAGTGGCCGGTGGCCGCCGGCGAGATGCGGGCGGACGAGGCCGAGCGGGAGGGGATCGACAGCACCCGTGTGCGCCATCTCTTCCCGGTTCCCGAGGACGCGGACTGGGACGTCTCCGAGCTCGAGTACGACCGCAACCGGCGGGCCCGGGTCAGCTGACCGGAGCGGCCGCGGCGATCTGCGCTCGCTCAGCGCCGCTGGCGAACAGGTAACGGTTGATCTGCGCCAGCCCGGCGAGGTCGTGCACGTCCTCGTCGAGGTAGGGGACCTGGATCACGCTGCGGGTTCGCATCTGAGCCGAGAGGTGCTCGATGTTGCGCCGGTCGCGGTCGGCCAGCGCCTCATAGTCGAAGAAGTTCCCGGCGACCCGCTCCGCGAGCCCCTGGTCGTCGAGCGCCCCCTCCAGGGCGACAGCCAGGTCCTCGCCGTTTCCGCGTAGGTGCTCGGAGGGGTAGTGGACCTTGTTGACGATCACCCCGCAGAAGGGGAGCTGTGCCTCGACCAGCTTGCGGTGGAAGTAGACGGCCTCGGAGATCGGCTCTCCCTGCGGGCCGCAGACCACCAGGAAGCAGGTGCCGGGATCGGCGAGCAGCTCGTTGACCCGCTTTGCCCGCTCCTGAAAGCCGTCCACCATGCCGCTGAAGGCGGTGAAGAACTCGGAGAGATCGGCGAGCAGGTCGAATCCGAGGATCTTCTTCAGCACCGAGAGGGCGACGGTGGCGCCGCGTCCGGCGACCTTGGCGGCGAGGCCGGTCGGGCGCATGAAGACTCGCAGCGAGCGGCCCTCGATGAACTGGGTGAGGCGCCGCGGAGCGTCGAGGAAGTCGAGGGCGTTGCGGCTGGGCGGAGTGTCGAGGACCAGCAGATCGAACTCCCCCTCGGAGTGCAGCTCGAACAGCTTCTCCATCGCCATGTACTCCTGGGAGCCGGCGAGTGCGTTGGAGATCTGCTGGTAGATGCGGTTCTGAAGCACCCGGTCGCGCGACTCCTCGTCGGGAGCGTGGCGGCTGACCAGATCGTCGAAGGTCGCCTTCGCGTCGAGCATCATCGCCCAGAGCTCGCCCTCGATCTCGATCCCGTTCTTGGCAAACAGCCCCTGGTCCACCCTTCTCGCCTCGTTGCCGAGCTGCTCCAGGCCGAGCGAGTCGGCCAGCCTCTTGGCCGGGTCGATGGTCAGCACGCAGACCTTCTTGCCGCGCTCGGCCATTCCGGCGGCGATCGCGGCAGAGGTGGTGGTCTTGCCGACCCCGCCGGAGCCCGCGCAGATGCAGATCCTCTTCCCTTCGAGCACCTCCGAGACGGAGGGCATCAGACCCTCGCCGAGAGCATCCGGGCCTGCTCGATCCCCAACTCGGGCTCGAAAATGAACGGAAGGGTCTTCACCGGGGCCTCTGTGCGTCGGCGCAGCCGGCCGAGCTGGGAACGCTGCGAGCGCGCCCTGCTGAACTCCGAAACCGCGGCGCGGGCGGCGTCGCGGACGGCCCCGTCGCCGGTCTCGGCGCCGCCGACACCGGCCAGTCGCTCGGCGTCGTCCTTCGAGAAGCGCTCCGGGTAGAGCGCGTTCATGTAGACGCGGTCCACTGCGATCCCGACTTCCTCCCGCAGCACCCGCTCCAGGGTCGCCGACTCGTTCACCGGCATCTCCTCGGGGAGGGAGACGATCGCCGTGCCGGTGTTGGCCTGGTCGGTGATCAGGCGGTCGAGCTCGCGCGCCTGGCTGTGGATCGGGCCGACCCGGGCGATGTTGGCGAAGGTGCGGGGCGTCTCCAGAAAGCCGATCCCGTGGCCGGTCGCCGGCGCGTCGACGACCACGAGGTCGTAGCTGCGGCCCTGCTTGATCCTGCGGTCGGGCTGCGCGAGCTCCCAGATCTTGCCGATCGTGACCAGCTCCTTGAGCCCGGGCGTCGCCGCGGTCAGGTAGGCGAAGATGCGGCTGCGGAAGAGCATGTCGCGCATCGCCCGCACCTTCAGCTGGAGCAGCACGTACTCCCGCATCGACTCGTCGGGGTCGATCGAGATCGACCAGAGGTTCTCCTCCATCTCGACCTCATGGAAACCGACCTCGGCCCGGTTGAAGACCCGCGACGCGTGTTCCTGCGAGGCAACCTCGCAGACGATCGTCCGCCGGCCCTCCGCCGCTGCGCGCAGGCCGAGGGCGACGGCCACGGTGCTCTTGCCGACCCCGCCCTTGCCGGTGACGAAGACCAGCCGCTTGTCGAGGAGGTCGGCGATTCGGTCATTCAAGCAGGGCCGCCCCGGCAGCCTGGTGCGCTTGCATCGTCCGTAGCAATTCCGACGAGCGGCAGGAAAAGTCGCTGTCCATGCGAATACCCGCGCAAATGGGATTCCTCAGCCGCAAGCAGAAGACCGTAGAGCCGAACTCCACGACCGAGCTCGCCGAGCCCTACCCCGACGAGGTCGCCGAGGAGCTGGACGTCCACATCCCGACCGGCCGCGAGGAGCCCGAGGGCTCCCCGACCCCGCCCGAGCCCGACGACGTTGAGATCGTCGTCTCCCAGGGCTTCGGCAACGGCGTCGTCGAGGAGGCTCCACCGGTCGAGAGCCCCGAGCCGGTGGTGCCCGAGCCCGAGGAGCCGGCCAGGATGCGCCCCGAGGACCTGATCGCCCCCAGCCGCCACCAGATGGCCTCCGAGGCGGCGGCCGTGGTGCAGACTCCCACCGCCGAGGCGCAGGTGATCTCCTTCGCCAACCAGAAGGGCGGCGTCGCGAAGACGACGACCACCCTCAACCTGGCGGTCGCCTTCTCGGAGTCCGGCCTCCGCGTGCTCTGCATCGACCTCGACCCCCAGGGAAACCTGACGATGAGCCAGGGGATCGATCCCGACAAGGTCGAGAAGAGCCTCTATGACGTGCTCGTCAACGACCTGCCGATCAGCGAGGTGATCGAGAAGCGCGAGATCGACATCGCCGTCGCCTCGATCGACCTGGCGGGCGCGGAGATTGCGATGAGCACCAAGATCGGCCGTGAGCGCTCCCTGGAGAAGGCCCTGCGCGAGGTCTCCGGCGACTACGACTACATCTGCATCGACACCCCGCCGAGCCTCGGGCTGTTGACGATCAACGCTCTGACCGCCTCCGACAAGGTGATCGTCCCCGTCCAATGCGAGTATCTCTCGATGCGCGGGCTGGTGCAGCTCCAGAACACGCTGAAGATGATCCAGGAGAACCTCAACCCCGATGTCGAGATCGAGGGAATCCTCCCCACCATGTTCGATGCTCGCACGGTGCACGCGAAGGAGGCGGTGGAGATCCTCGAAGAGAACTTCGGCGACCTCGTCTTCAAGTCCCGGATCCGAAAGGCGGTCAAGTTCGCCGAAGCCCCCGTGCGCGGAGCTAGTGTGCTCAAGTACGATCCCGGCTCGAACGCCGCCAACTACTACCGGGACCTGGCGAAGGAGGTTCTGACGGATGGCACGTCGTCGTACGCGCGCGAGCATGCGCGAGGGCCCCCTCGCCGATCTCTTCCGCCCGACGTCCGACGACCTTCCCGAGGATCCGCCGGAGGCTCCCCGGCCGGGGGAGCGCGAGGACGAGGCGCCGCGCGAGGTAGCGGCCGAGCAGGCTTCTGCCGCGCCGGCCGAGGAAGCCGAGGCACCCGCGCCGGCTGCTGAAGACCCCTACGCGGCGCGTTTCGGCCGCCAGGACCCGGTCGAGCGCGACGAGCCCCGGGAGGCTCCTGCCGAGCCCCCCTCGGAGCCGGTGAGCCCGCCCCCCAACGTCCCCGAGCCGCGAGAACGTGTGAAGCGGGTCTTCGACGAGCGCCCGGGAGAGGTGATCGAGGTCCCCCGCTACGGTCGCGACGAGCCCGCCTACGCCCCCAAGGGCGGCGAGCCCCACACCCCGAAGATCCGCGTGGTCGGGGTCGGCGGTGCCGGAGTCAATGCGGTCAACAGGATGGTCGAGGCCCAGATCCCCGGGGTCGAGTTCATGGCCGTCAACACCGACCTTCAGTCGTTGCAGCTTTGCATCGCCGACGTCACCGTCCACATCGGCTCCGAGCAGACCCGCGGCCTCGGCGCCGGTGCCGATCCCGATCTCGGCTACAAGTCGGCCTTCGAGGAGCAGGACAAGATCAAACGGCTGCTGAAGGGGTCCGACATGGTCTTCGTCGCCGCGGGCGCCGGCGGCGGGACCGGGACCGGCGCCGCCCCGGTCATCGCCAGGTTGGCGCGCGAGGTCGGGGCTCTGACGGTGGGCATCGTCACCAAGCCGTTCAGCTTTGAGGGCAGCCGCCGCGGCAGCCAGGCCGGCAAGGGCATCGACGCCCTGGCCGCCGAGGTCGACACCCTGATCGTCGTCCCCAACGATCGACTGCTCGACGTCCTTGATCAGCAGACCTCGATGGTCGAGGCCTTCCAGGTCGCAGACGACGTCCTGCGACAGGGAGTCCAGGGAATCTCCGATCTGGTCACCCTGCCGGCGTTGATCAACCTCGACTTCGCCGACGTCCGCACGATCATGTCCGAGGCGGGGCAGGCTCTGCTCGGGATCGGCATGGGCACCGGCGAAGAGCGGGCGAGGGCAGCGGCCGAGAAGGCGATCTCCTCACCCCTGCTGGAGACCTCGATGGAGGGGGCTCGCTCGATCCTGCTCTCGATCACCGGCGGCCCCGACCTCTCGCTGGTCGAGGTCAGCGAGGCGGCCAAGGTGGTCGGCGAGGCCGCCCACCCCGACGCAAACATCATCTTCGGCGCCAACGTCGACGGCGACCTCGGCGACCAGGTCTGGGTGACCGTGGTCGCGACCCGCTTCGACGGACGCGCGGCGCCGCCCCGGCGCAGCGCCGAGCCGACGATCCGCCGGACCAAGGACGCCGACCCTGCTCGCAGGGGCGAACGGCCCGGCGAGATCGGCGGGGTCGACGTTCCAGAGTTCCTCCCCGGGTAGTCGCGGGAAGGCATAGATGAAGGGCGTCGTAGCCGCCGGGCATCCGCTCACCGCGGAGGCCGGGGCCGGGGCGCTGCGCGCAGGGGGAAATGCGGTCGACGCCGCGGTCTCGGCGGCGCTCGCCTCCTTCGCGGTCGAGAGCCCGCTGACCGGGCTCGGCGCCGGCGGGTTCATGATCGTTCACGATGGGCAGGAGTCCGTGCTCTTCGACTTCTTCGTCGAGGCTCCGGGGCGGGAGGGCTCCGAGCGCGGCGAGGAGCTGGTCCCGATCGACGTCCATTTCGACGAGACGACGACCCAGGTCTTCCACGTCGGCGCCGCCTCCTGCGGGGTGCCGGGGACCGCCGCCGGCCTGGCCGCCGCGCTGGAGCGCTTCGGGACGATGCCGATGGAGGCGCTGATCGGCCCGGCGGTCGATCACGCCCGCCGCGGCGTCCCGATCAACCGCCAACAGGCCTACGTGCTGAAGATCCTCGGGCCGATCTACACACGCCTGCCCGAGTGCAGGGAGATCTACGCTCCCCGGGGCAGGATCCTCGGCGAGGGCGAGGCCTTTCGCTTCCCCGACCTGGCCGTCGCCCTGGAGCGGCTCGCGGCCGAGGGCCCGGAGCCCTTCTACGGGGGCGAGCTGGGACGTGCGGTCGCCGATTTCGTCGGCGAACGCGGCGGCATCCTCTCCCGCTCCGACATGGCCGCCTACCGGCCGATCGAGCGGGAGCCGGTGAGCGCCTCCTATCGCGGCTGTCAGATTCTCACCAACCCGCCGCCGTCCTCGGGAGGCATCCTGATCGCCTACGCGCTGGAGCTCCTCGAGCGTCTGGGCGAGGAGGGGATCGAGGCGCTGGTCGGGGTGATGGGTGCCGCCAACCAGGCACGGGGGGAGCAGTTCAGCGAGGGCCTCTACGGAGAGGGGTTCAGCTCCGAGTTCCTCTCGCCACAGCGACTCGGCGCCGCGGTGCCCCCGCTCGGAGCGGCGGGGTCAGGCCCGGAAGACCGTCTCGGCTCGACCACCCACCTCGCGGTGATCGACGAAGCCGGTGTCTGCGCCAGCGTCACCTGCTCGAACGGGACCGGCTCCGGTCTGGTCGTCCCGGGAACGGGGATCCACGTCAACAACATGCTCGGTGAGGAGGACCTCAACCCCGGCGGCTTCCACCGCACCCCCGCGGGCCGCCGGATCACCTCGATGATGGCTCCGACGATCGTCCTCCGCGACGATCAGGTGATCGCCGGGCTGGGCAGCGCAGGCTCGAACAGGATCCGCTCCGCGGTGCTCCAGACGGTCGTGCGCCTGCTGGCGGACGGCGCCGGGCCCTCGGCCGCGGTCTCGGCGCCCCGGGTCCACTATGAGCAGAACAGCCTGCAGGCGGAGCCGGGCGCCGACGAGCAGGGCCTGCGCCAGGTCGAGGCCGCCGGGGTGCCGGTGATCCGCTGGCGCCAGCGCAACCTCTACTTCGGGGGGGTCCAGGCGGTGACCCGCGATCCCGAAACCGGGGCGCTGGAAGGCGGCGGCGATCCCCGCAGGGGGGGCGCGGTGGCGCGCGCCTGAGCGCTCTAGGGTGGGCGTCAGCCGTGAGCTCGATCTGGCTCGATCACGCGATCCTCGCCGTGCGCGACCTCGAGGAGGCCGGCGCCGAGATCGAGCGGCGGTTCGGCCTCGCCTCGCTCCCCGGCGGCAGCCATCCGGCCTGGGGAACCGGGAATCGGATCGTCCCACTCGCGGGGACCTACCTGGAGCTGATGGCGGTCGTCGACCCTGAGGCGGCGGCAAGCTCCTGGTTCGGCCGTCACGTCGCGAAGACCGTCGCGGAGCGAGAGCAGCTGCTTGGCTGGGTGGCGGCGACCGACGAGATCGAGGCGATCGCCGCCCGCCTTGGGCTGGAGGTGAGCAGCGGATCTCGTGCCAGGCCGGACGGCTCAACCCTGACCTGGAAGCTGGCGGGCCTCGAGCACGCGATGGAGTCGAACGCGCTCCCGTTCTTCGTCGAGTGGGATGGGCCCTCCGAGGCGCATCCCGGCGCGGCCCCCGCCGAGCACCGCCGCCGGCCCCTGGGGATCGATTGGATCGACGTCTCGGCGAACGAGCAGGAGCTGCGGGAATGGCTCGGGCCGGCGGAGCTGCCGATCCGGGTCAACGCCGGTCCATCCGCGATCCGCGCCGTCGGGATCGCCACCGATGAGGGGGAGGTCGTGATTCGCTGAGAAGCCCGGCCGGCGCGCTCGCTCAGGGGCCGATCCGCACCTTGCCGTTCGACTGGGCACGCTCGGCGACCTCCTCGGCCTGACCCAGCGCCTCCAGCAGATCGGTGAAGACCCCGGCCAGCAGGATCATCCGCTCCGCCTCGTCGCGCATCTGCAGCAGCTCCTGCTTGGTCTCGACCGGGAGCTCGACCCGGGCCGCCAACCCGTAGGAGCTCTCCGAGGCGACATCGGCGTCCTCGGGCCGCTGACCCGACGCCCTCTCGGCGAGATCGAGAAAGGCGGAGCGTGCCGCCGATGCGTCACCGGCCTCCTCCCCGGAATCGTCGAGCTCGATCAACTCCACCTCCGCCCCCGGCTGCTCGGGATCGCCGAAGCGATCGATCACCTCGAAAGGCCGAACCCCCGTGACCAAGACGTTGAGGCGGCCATCATCGAAGCGCTCGAGCACCTCCTCGACCTGCGCCGTGCAGCCGATCGAGCGAGCCCCGTCTCGGTCGCGGAAGAGGATCCCGAAGGGGTCTCCGGAGCTGAGACTGGTGCCGATCATCCGTCGGTAGCGCTCCTCGAAGATGTGAAGCGGCAGGCGCTCGCCCGGGAGAAGGGCAAGCGGCAGCTCGAAGATCGGTAGCCGTTGCGCCACCCCGAGAAGTCTAGGTGGCCGCGTCCGCCGCCCGGGAAGGGAAGAATGCCCGGCGATGGCGGACCGCCCCGGGATCGACTTCGAAGCCGAGGGCCTGCTGGACGGGCTCGAGGGGACCGACCGCGAGGCCCGACTCGAACTGCTGCGCGAGCTCGAAGCCGACGGGGTCGGGCTGGAGGAGCTGAGAGAGGCGGTGCAGGAGAACCGCCTGGCGCTGCTGCCGGTCGAGCGCGTCCTCTCCGGCGAGGGGCCGACCTATACCCCGCAACAGATCCCGGAGATCTCCGAGATCTGTTGAGGGGCCGACCTATACCCCGCAACAGATCTCGGAGATCTCCGGGATCGAGCTCGACCTCCTGCAGGAGCTGTTCCGGGCGATGGGGCTGCCGCGGGTCGATCCCGACCAGGCGGGGCTCGACGAGCACGACCTCGCCTCGGCGAAGCGCCTTCGCACCTTCCGGGAGGCGGGGATCGCCGACGCGGACATCATCGACATGTCGCGGGTGATGGGGATGGCGCTGGCGAACATCGCCGAGGGCACCCGCGAGGTCCTCGGGCGCACCCTGATCCACCCCGAAGACGACGAGCGTGCGGTAGCGCTGCGATTCGCGATGTCGGCCCGCGTCCTCGGCCCCGAGGTCGCCAGCGTCATCCAGTACGTCCTCAACCGCCAGCTTCGCGACCAGATCCGCCGGGACGTGATGGCGGCCGGCGGGACCTTCGGACCGGAGTCGGGCGGGACCGAGATCTGCGTCTGCTTCGCCGACCTGGTCGGCTTCACCAAGCTCGGCGAAAGCCTTCCCGGAGAGGAGCTGGGGCGGGTCGCGGGACGCCTCGCCGAGCTGGCCTCCGAGGCGGCCGAGCCGCCGGTGCGCCTGATCAAGCTGATCGGGGACGCGGCGATGCTGATCTCACCCGACGCCGTCGCCCTGCTGAGCGCGGCGCTGAGCCTGATCGCCGCTGGGGAAGAGGAGGGTGAGGGCTTCCCCCAGGTGCGGGTCGGGGCGGCGGCGGGGGAGGCGATCGGCAGGGGCGGCGACTGGTACGGGCGCCCGGTCAACCTGGCCAGCCGGATCACCGACGTCGCCCGGCCGGGATCGGTGCTGGCGAGCGAGTCGGC
>JBBRHQ010000016.1:0-18757 GCA_038222365.1 Solirubrobacterales bacterium | reverse complement strand
GCCCAGGGACCGCCGTCCCGGGGCAGCCGTGGCAGCGCCAACGCGATCGCTCAGCTCACCCTGGCCGCGGGACAGGTCCAGGCGGGCGCGATCGGCTACGGACTCTCCCGCGATTGCTCGGCGATCGGTAGCCGCGTGATCGCGGGCTCCGCCCGCAACGCCGCCCTCACCCCCTGAACGCGAAGGGGCGGGGCCTCGCGGCCCCGCCCCACTTTCACGGCGATTGCAGCCGAGATCGCGTCAGGCGCCGACCTCGCCGTCATCGTCGCTGGGCTTCGGGACGCCGATCACGACCCGCTCGCAGTTGCGACGGATCACGTCCTTGTGGTCGGCGATCACCTTGTCGCGGCCATCGCCGCAGCTGACCAGGTCGGCCTCGCCGTCGCGGACGTAGATGTGGTCGTCGCCGTCGCCGCCGTTGACCGTATCGGCGCCCGGCTTCGAGACATCCGTCTGCGCCCGGGCGAACAGCCTGTCCGGGCCGTGGCCACCGGCGATCAAGTCGACCCCGGGACCGGCGTAGATGACGTCTGCGCCGTCGCCGCCGAACGCGCTGTCGTCGCCCTCGCGGCCGCGCAACAGGTCACGACCATCGTTTCCGGCGAGCTTGTCGTCACCGGCCTGACCGTAGACAACATCGGCCTTCTCGCCGCCGGCGACCGTGTCGTTGCCCTCGCCGGCGGTGATCCGGTCGTGGCCGGCCCCGCCGAGGACGCTGTCGTCCCCCGGGCCGCCGCGGACCCGGTCGTTGCCGGCGCCGGCGCTGACCGTGTCGTTGCCCTCCCCGGCCCGTACCAGGTCGCGCCCGGCCAGGGCGCTGACCGTGTCGTTGCCGCCCTTCGCGTCGATCTGGTCGGCCTGCGGCGTCCCGGTGAGGACGTTGTCGGAGTCGTCGCCGACGATCGTCGCGGCACTCGCCACTCCGACCGAGAGGGCGAGGACTGAGAGCGCTGTTATCACCGCTCCCATCTTGCTTCTGAGCTTCATCGATACCCCTCCTGCGGTTGATGTTTCCCCGGTCGGACTGGCGCCGGTCGTCGGCTGCGACTAAACCGCGCAGGAGCAGGGGAAACAAGGGACCCGGGGGCTAGGCCACCCTCACCTTAGGTGTGATAGCCCTGGGTGTGTGCCTAGCGGCGCGCCTGCTGCGCCGAGAGACAGAGTGCGGTGGCGTCGTCCTCCAACTCGCCGGCCGCTGCCTCGAGCACCGCGGTGTGGATCTTGCGCACCGTATCGGAGGCGGTGGCGCGTTCCGAGCGCATGGCGGCCTCGATCACGCCGTCGACGCCGAGCCCCGCCTTGCCCTTGCCCCCCTCGATGACGCCGTCGGAGACCATGATCAGGCGATCTCCCGGCTCCAGCGAGGTGGAGCGCTGCATTGGGCGGGGGGCCGAGCGCCCACCCAGCCCGCGGCCCTTTGATCCGGCCAGCTTCTCCGGCGATCCGTCGGCGCGGATCAGGATCGGCGGGACGTGTCCGCAGTTGGCGAGCTGAAGGTCGTGCGAGGCCGGGTCCCAGTGGGCGATCACCGCGCTCATCTCGGCCCGGGGGCCGGGCATCTCCTTCAGGGTGCGGTGCATGACCAGCAGCGCCTCGGTGATCGTGCCGTCGCTGCGCCGGCTGGCTCGAAGCGCGCCCAGCGCGACCGCGGCGCTCGCGGTGGCCCGCGTCCCGCCGCGGAGGCCGTCGGCGAGGCTCAGCCATACCCCGTCGGCGTTCTCTACCACGTCGAACCAGTCGCCGGCGACGTCGTAGCTGGGCAGGACGTTGCCGGCGACCTCGCCGCTGGTCACCCTGGCGATTCGCGGCGGCAGCATCGCTTGCTGCATCTCCGCTGCGGCCTGCGGGTGCTTGCGCCGCTGGGCGCGCGCGAACGCGTCCGTGTACTTGTCGGCGAGGATCACCGCCGCGGCCGCCTGGCGGGCGAGCTCGCCGAGGTCCCGCCGGGGTCGCCCCAGGGTGAGCAGGACCCCTATCGCGCTTCCCCGCATCCACAGCGGGACGATCTCGACCCCGCGGTAGCGGGCGAGGTGGTTACGCAGCTCGGCCAGCCCTTCGAGGTCGAGCTCGGGCCCGACCGCGAGCGGCGTCTCGATCCGCTCCGGCAGCCGCGCCGGCCCGGCGATCCGGAGCAGGTGAGAGCCATCGATGTCGAGGACATAGAGCGCAAGGGCGACGTTGGCGTGCCGCGCTGCCTCGGCCACGAGCTGCTCGGGAAGCACCGCGGGCGCGACCACGTCGAACACGTGGATCGCCTCCAGGGGAACCGCTTCGTCGCGACCGAGGTGGCCCGGGGGGAGGAGCTCCTCGGCGTCCTCGGGCACCGCCCGGGGGTGCTCGGCGACCTCGTTGGCGAGCGCGCTGCGGTCCGGGAAGTGGCGGTAGACGGTGGAGCGGGACACCCCGGCCGCCGCGGCTATGTCGGCAAGCGTCGCGGTGGGCGATTGGGTCAGCAACCGCCCGGCCGCCTCGAGGATCCGGTCGCGGTTTCGCTCCGCGTCCGCTCGTCGCGCCGATCCTCGGCTCCCGCGTCGCTTTTTTGGTCGATCTGCCACAGCTTGTCCCGTGAGTGTGTCGCGCTTAGGGTAACCCGGTTTACCCTCGGTCAGTTAGGGCAAGCCTAGAAAGGTGACCAGGACTACGACCGCGGCCCAGGAGGATTTAGATGGACGTTTCAAGCGCCCCGAATGAGCAGAGGTCGAGCGATTCGCTCGACCAGCGCTCGCTCGCGGAGCTCCTACAAAAGCTTTCCGAGCAATCCAGCACCCTCGCCCGCCAGGAGGTTGAGCTGGCCAAGGCCGAGATGGCGGTCAAGGGGAAGCGCATCGGAATCGGCGCCGGAGCGTTTGGCGCCGCCGGGCTGGTCGGGCTTTTCGCCCTCGGCGCGCTGACCGCAGCCGCGATCATCGGGCTCGCCACGGCGGTGGCGCCCTGGCTGGCGGCGCTGATCGTCGGCGGCGCCTACCTGCTGATCGCCGGCGTCCTGGCGCTGACCGGCAAGAAGCGGGTCGAGGCCGGGACACCGCCGATGCCCGAGCGGGCGCTGGACAGCAGCAAACGCGACATCGAAACCGCAAAGCAGAGCGCAAAGGAGGGTCGAAACCGATGAGCAGCTCAGAGAAGACCGAGAAGAGTCAGACGAAGACGACCGAGACGGGCCAGACGAAGACCGATGAGAGCCAGGCTTCTGGCGCCGACGACGAGAAGCGCTCGCCGGAGGAGATCCAGGCCGATATCGACTCCACTCGCGAGGAGCTCGGCGAGACGGTCACCGCGGTGGCCGAGAAGGCCGACGTCAAGAAGCAGGCAAAGGCCAAGCTCGACGACGCGAAGCAGAGCCTCGGCGCGAAGAAGGACTCCTTCGCCGAGAAGGCGAGCGAGGCCAGCCCCGACAGCGCTTCCGCCGGCGTCGAGCGGGCCCAGCAGCTGGCCAAGGAGAATCCCGTTCCGCTGGGACTGGCCGGCGCCTTCGTCGCCGGCTTTCTCGCCGCCAAGCTGTTCTCCCGCTGAGCGCGATGGCAGCCGAAACGGACCACCAGAGGGAGCCGAACGGACGGCAAGCGGAGGAGCGACGCGACTACCGGCCGACCGGCACGGAAACCGACACCGGCCTGTTCGCGACACTGAAGCGCACGGCGACCGAGTTCCAGGAGGACAACCTCACCGATTGGGCCGCTGCCCTCACCTACTACGGGCTGCTCTCGCTGTTCCCGTCGCTGATCGCCCTGGTGGCGGTCGTCGGCCTGTTCGGAGACCCGAAGTCGACCACCTCGACGATGACCGGCATCGTCACCTCGGTCGGGCCGAAGTCCGCCGCGCAGACCTTCGCGGACCCGATCAGGTCGATCACCTCGAATCGAGGCAGCGCCGGGATCGCCCTGATCATCGGCCTCGTCGCCGCCCTGTGGTCGGCATCGGGCTACGTCGGCGCCTTCATGCGCGCTTCGAACATCATCTATGAGACCCCCGAGGGCCGCCCCTTTTGGAAGCTTCGCCCGCTGCAGATGCTGGTCACCCTGGGGATGATCATCCTGATGGCGATCGTCGCGCTGGGTCTCGTCCTGACCGGGCCGATCGTCGAGGCGGTCGCCAAGCCGATCGGGCTCTCGAGCACCGCGACGACGATCTGGGACATCGCCAAGTGGCCGGTTCTGGCGCTGCTCTTCATCACGATGATCTCGCTGCTCTACTACGCCTCGCCCAATGTCAAGCTGCGCGGCTTCAGGTGGGTCACGCCCGGCAGCATCCTCGCTCTCGTGGTATGGATCATTGCTTCGGCGGCCTTCGCCTTCTATGTCGCGAACTTCGGCTCCTACAACAAGACCTATGGGACCCTGGGTGGCCTCGTGGTGCTGCTGATGTGGTTCTGGATCACCAACCTGGCGATCCTCTTCGGCCACCAGCTGAACGCCGAGCGCGAGCGCAGCCTCGAGCTGAAGGAAGGCACTCCGCGGGCCGAGCGAGAGATCCAGCTCGAGCCTCGAGCCGAGCCCAAAGAACAGCGAACCACCTGAGGAAAGGACCGGAAACGATGCCCCAAATGGACACCGCGATCGAGCAGTTGCTCGAGAACGACTACGCCCAGGAGCAGCTGCGAGTGGGATTGAAGAACCTTCGTGCCGCCTACGCCCGCGCCTCGAAGCGACGGGTCGAGCCGACCCGCGACGAGAGGATTCGGCGCCAGCTCCGAACCGCGGCCGGATCGATCACCGAATCCGCAAAGGCCTTCAGAAGCGGTCGCCAGAAGCCCAAGCCTCGCTGGGGGCGACGGCTCCTCCTCCTCGGCGCCCTCGCCGTCGTGGGGACCGGCGTGGCGCTGGTGCTCCGGCAGCAATCCGGGGGCGACTCCGAGTCTGATGGAATGAACCCATGAAGTTCATTTTTCTGCCCTTCAGCATCGCCCTGGGGCTGATCGCCGGCACGGTCGGGAAGAAGATCTTCGAGCAGCTCTGGGGGTTGATCGACGACCAGGAGCCCCCCGAGGCCAAGCACCGGGAGATCGAGTGGCCGAAGCTTCTCGCCGCACTGGCGATCGAAGGTGCGATCTTCCGGCTGGTCAAGGGGATGACCGACCAGGGGGCGCGACGCTCCTTCGCCCGTCTCACGGGCACTTGGCCCGGAGAGGAAGCGCCGGAGCCGGAGTAGACGGAGGGGTCAGCGGCTGTTGAGCCGCGCCTCGGCGATTCCCAGGACGACGCCGAAGAACGCGTGGCGCCAGGTCGCCTGCGCGAGGGCGCGGCGGTTCCCGCCGAGGTGCTCGAGCTCCCGCCGGGCTGGGTGGAAGCGGTCGATGAGCCCGACCAGCGGCCAAGAGCCGAAGTTCTCGGCCATCGCGACGCCGAGGCCGCGGAGGTAGGAGGGCCCGCGCAGGCGGGGAGCGAGGAACGAGTAGCCAGCGCCGAATGCCGCTCCGTTGCCGAGGTGCAGCGCCAGGCCGGCGGCCGGCCAGGCTCGGCCCCTGGTGACCAGCTTGCCGAGCAGCTCGACGTCGTCATAGCGAGACCCGCCCACCCGTTTGTCGAGTGGCTGCTGAATCGCCCAGGCGAGGGCTGCCGCAACACCGGCCAGCGCCCCGCCCCGGCCGCGGGCCGCGGGCGTCATCCGCTGGTGATCACCAGCTTGACGCCGGCACCTTCGGCCTGGCGCTCCCAGGCGGCGCCGACCTCAGCCAGCGGGACGGTTTCGGTGTTGACCTCGAGCCCACCCGCGGCCGCCAGCTCGGTCATCCGCAGATAGGCCTCACGGCGGACCCCCAGCGGGGCGTGGAAGATGGCGAAGCCGCGCAGGTCGAGGGCCGCGGAGCGGACCGCGGCCGCCGGCAGCTCGAGCGTGGGCGAGGCCATGTGACCGATCTGGACGTGGCGGGCGCCGTGGCGGGCGGCGCCGATCGCGGCAAGCGCGGGCGCCCCCCAGAGGGTGTCGATGATCACGTCGGCACCCCCCTCCGAAGCGTCCGCGAGGGCCTCGCCAAGGTCGCCGTCGCCGCCCAGCTCGACCGCGGCGTCCGCTCCGAGGCGCGCCAACCGCTCGTCGGGACGAGCCGCCGCGACCACCCGCCCCGCGCCCAGCGCGCGGGCGATCTGAACCGCCGCGCTGCCGAGCGCCCCACTCGCCCCAAGAACCAGCACGGTCTCCCCCTCCTCCAGTCCGGCGCGCCACTCGAGCGCCAGCCATGCGGCGAGGCCGCTGTTGCCGAGCGCCGCGGCGAGCGTGCTCTCGACCCCGTCGGCCACCTCGAACAGCGCTTCTCTGGGCACGGGGGCCCGCTCCGCCATCGACCCGAACGGCGCGATCACCGTGTCGAAGAACACCCGGCTCCCGTCGGGCAGGCGCCCGACCCCGTCGCTCCCCACCACCGAGGGCAGCGGCGGCGGACCGGTGTAGAAGCCGCCCGAGGCCTTGGCGAGGTCGAGGTGATTGACGCCCGCCGCCTCGACCTCGACCACGACCTCGCCCTCGGATGCGCGTGGTTCGTCGAAGTCGTCGAACCGCGGGGGCGAACCGATCTCGTGCAGCACTGCTGCCTTCATCGGGGGCGATCATGGCAAAGGCGCGGGCGGCTCGGCCCGCTCTCGAACGATCTTCGCGTCCGGATCCGTAAATTGGCCCTGTGAGGCTTCCGGACTCGGCGCACAACACTCGCACCTGGCGAATCCACGAGATCACCCCAGACTTCCGTCTCGAGGACGTCTGGGCGCTGCCGACGCCGGGCGGGCCGGGCGACTTCCCCCGGCTGGTCGACGGGTTCACCTCGGACGACCCGGGGCGAGCATCGCCCCGGCTCGCCCGCACCCTCTGGGCAACCCGTTGGAGGATCGGGGAGCTGCTCGGTTGGGACGACCCGGAGACCGGCGCGGGCTCCGGGGTGCCGACCCTGTATGACCGGTTGCCGGCAGATCTGCGCGAGAGCCGCGGCCCCGACTTCGAGGCGCTTCCCTTCACCTCCCTCTATCTGCTCGACGACGAGTGGGCGGCCGAGATAGCCAACCAGACCGTTCACGGGGTCATGCACGTCGGCTGGGTGACGGAGGAGACAGGCGGCTACCGCGGCCAGATGGCGGTCCTCGTGAAGCCTAATGGATGGTTCGGGGCGGCCTACATGGCCGCGATCAGGCCGTTTCGTTACCTGATCGTCTACCCGGCGATCATGCGACGGATCGAGCTGAATTGGCGGAAGAACGATCCGCCCGGCGCCCACCGCTGGGCGCTCCTCTACGACGCCGATTGTGACTTCTGCAAGTGGCTCGTCGCGAACCTTCTCCGCTGGGATCGCGCCGCGCGGCTCCACCCGATGGCGCTGCAGCGACGGGACGCCGGGGACCTTCTCGCTGACCTGACGCCCGCCGAGCGAATGGCCTCCTGGCACCTGGTCTCCCCCACGAGCATGCGGCGCTCCGGAGGCGACGCGTTCCCGCCGCTGCTCAGATTGCTTCCCCGCGGCCGGCTCCCGGCCGCCGCGTTCGCGCGGTTCCCCGGCCTCACCGAGCGCGGATACCGATGGGTGGCCGAGCACCGCTCGCAGCTCTCGAAGATACTTCCAGCGAGAGCCAAGCGCCGGGCGAGCGAACGCGTTGGCCGGCGGGAACGAGCGCTCGATCAGGCACCGCTACGGGGATTCGAACCCCGGTTTCCGGACTGAGAATCCGGCGTCCTAGTCCCCTAGACGATAGCGGCGCGGGGGAGCGATTCTAGCAACGGGGTTGCCGTCGATTCCGCCCGAGCGAGGCGCCAGGATACGAACGGATGTTCGATACACGGCCCGCTCCAACCCTGTACATTTTACTGCTCCGCGGCTGTGGCGGAACTGGTCTACGCGCGGTCCTCAGGCGGCCGTGGGCGAAAGCCCTTGGGGGTTCGAGTCCCTCCAGCCGCATGAAGCGAGATGACCCCTGCACCCGGCGGCAACCGTAGCCGCCGCCCTGGAGCTGGCGGGCGAGGGGGCCAGCGATACTGAGATCGCTGGGCGGCTCGGGATTCCCCGGCCGACGGTGCGTGACTGGACTGCAGGGCGACTGCCGCGCTCGTTTGCCCCGGTGGGCGCTGCGAACGGGACCGTTTGCCCGGATTGCTGGGAATTCGCATCAGTTCCGATCCCTCCCCCCCGACTACGCCTACCTGCTCGGCCTATATCTCGGCGGCGGCTGCATCTCAGCCCACCCACGGGAGGTTTTCCGCCTGCGGACATACCTCGATAGGCGCTACCCGGGCATAGTCGACTCCTGCAAGGAAGCGATGGGCGCGGTCCTCCAAGCCAGCTCGGTCAATGCCTTCCTCAAACCGGACAACTGCTTCGAGGTGTCCGGTTACTCGAAGGCCTGGCCCTGCCTCTTCCCGCAGGCCGGCCCCGGGATGAAGCACACGCGACCGATCGAGCTGACCCGTTGGCAACGTGAGCAGCTCGAGCACTACCCAAAGTTGCTGCTCCGCGGCTTGATCCACTCAGACGGCTGCCGCTTCATCAACACCGGCAAGGGAGGCTGGCGCTGTCCGCGCTACGCGTTCTCGAACGCCTCCAAGGGCATCCTCCGCATCTTCTGCGACGCCTGCGACCTGCTCGAGGTCGATTGGACCACGGCGCCGCGGACCGTCTACGTCTCTCGAAAGGCCGACGTCGCCTTCCTCGACACCTTCGTCGGCCCGAAGCGCTGATCCACGCAAAGAGAAGGGCGGCTCGGAGGCCGCCCTTCGCTGCTGATCACCTTGCGACACGCGCCGCGGCGGACCCTACTTGACCGTGCAGGGCTGGGTGTCCTTCGCGAGCAGGGAGCCGGAGCGGCTCGGGCCTGCGGTGCTCGAGTAGTGGAAGGTGCCCTTGTAGAGCCACTTGCCCTTCGAGCACTTGGTGCTCACGTAGAGATGCCTGGTCTTGACCGTGACCTTGCGGCCGTGGCGGCGGACCTTCTTCTTCGTTACCCACGGCTTGTGCTGGACGGTGACGTCGAAGGTCGTCGCCCCCGTGCCCGCGAGCAGCTGCGGCACGGTCACGTCGAGCTTCCAGCCGTATTGGCCCGACTTGACCTTGAACAGCTTGCCGACCAGAACCACGACATTGGAGGTGCCCAGGGCCGCCGAGTAAGTGTGCAGCAAGATCACCGGGTGGCCGCCCACGGGCTTGCCGTTGAAGGCGGTGATGTCGGTGGGGGTATCCGGGAGCGCAGGATCACCGGTGATCTTCACCACGGCGTGGCCCTTGCCGACGATCGTCTTGCCGCACTTGGCCTTCGCCTGGGCCGTGGTCAGACCGGCAAGGCTCTTGTTGCACTGCGGCAGGCCCTTGGTGTCGAACTTGATGTCCTTGTCGTAATAGATCACCGAGTGGTCGACCGGGGTGATCGCGTAGGGCCCGGTCGTGGTCGAGCCGGTCGTCGTGAGGCTCCGCAGCTTCGCGTTGCCGAACTTGCTCTCCGACTGCTTGCTCGGGGTCACGGTCACCGCCATCGTCTGCGTATTGTCCGTGTTGCCGGCGCCCACCGCCACGGCCGAAACGCCCAACGCGAGGGCCAGGCCCAGCACCCAGAGTAGATGCCTCCGCTTCCACATGATCTCGACTCTCCCTTCCTCCTGACGCCCTAGGGACGTCGACCTCCGCGACGCATCGCGGTTTCTCTCTCCCGGCCCGAACCTATCAGGGGCTCCGCCCACTCCACTACCCGCCACGCTACCCGCAAATCACATTCGCGCACCAGCGACCCGCAAGCAAGAGGAAGGGCGGCCCGGAGGCCGCCCTTCTCATCAACTTCCTTGTCGCGTCAGCTGAGCGCTATCGCTTGGTACAGGGCTGCGTAGCCGAGGCGGGCAGGGAGCCCTCCTTGGCCGGGCCGCCGTTGCTCATGTAGTGGAACGTGCCCTTGTAGAGCCACTTGCCGTGGCTGCACTTGGCGCTGACGTAGAGGTGCTTGGTCCTGATCACCTTCCTGATCCGCTTGCCGTGGCGGCGGATGTGCTTGACGCGCTTGGTGAATACCGGCTTGTGCTGGACGGTGACGTCGAAGATCGTCGTCGCCGTACCCGCGAGCAGCTGCGGCACGGTCACGTCGAGCTTCCAGCCGTACTTGCCCCTGGTCTTGGACAGCTTGCCGACCAGGACCTGGACGTTGGAGGTGCCCAGCGAGGCCGAGTAGACATGCAGCAGGATCACCGGCTTGCCGCCCGACGGCTTGCCGTTGAAGGCGGTGATGGCGGTTGGAGTATCGGGGAGCGCAGGATTACCGGTGATCTTCACCACGGCCTGGCCCTTGCCGACGATCGCCTTGCCGCACTTGGCCTTCGCCTGGGCCGTGGTCAGACCGGCAAGGCTCTTGTTGCACTGCGGCAGGCCCTTGGTGTCGAACTTGATGTCCTTGTCGTAGTAGATGACGGCGCGGTCGACCGGGGTGATCGCGTACGCGCCGGAACCGGTGGTCCCGGTGGTCGTCACACTGCGAAGCTTAACGTTGCCGAACCTGTTCTTGGCCTGCTTGCTCGACGTCACGGTCACCGCCATCTGCTGCGTGTTGTCCGTGTTGCCGGCGCCCACGGCCACAGCCGAGACGCCCAAAGCGAGGGCCAGGCCCAGCACCCAAATCAGATGCTTGCGCTTCCGCATGCTCTTCGACTCTCCTTGGTCCTGACGCCTCCTCAGGCGTCTTCTTTCCCGCGGATCTCCGCGGCTTCTCTCTTCGGCCCGAACCTATCAGGGCTGGGGCCGTCCTACCGAAAAACGAGGCGGGCCGCGAAGTTGCGGTCCCTCCTCCCTGTTGCTATTAGATACCCGCTTCGGGCCTACCCGTTACGGCCTCGAGAAAACGTGCAGGTACTTGGTCGCCGGCTGCCCCGTCTGCCCCAGCGGCGAATAGGTCCCCTGAGCCGTGCACGGAGGCGCCGGCAGCGTGTTCGAGTCCGTCTGCTTCACGAAGGCGTAGAGCTTGATCCGGTTGTAGAGGTCCTCGGGGGTGGTGTCCGGGATCGTCGGGGGAGACCCCTGGCGTCCCTCAGCAGTTGCCGTCGCGAATGTCGCCTGCTCTGCGGGGGTGAGCGCAGTCCAGTCGCGCAGGATCGCGTTGATCCCGGTCGAGCACTGCCTGGTCTCGAATGAACGCATCCCGCCGCGGCCCACCGGCAGGTTTAAGGTGCCGCTCGGCTTGACGTAGGGGTTGGTGCGGTTGACGAGCAGCCGCCGTGGATATGCCGAGAGCGAATCCGGGCCGAGCGGCACTCCGGTTCGTAGATACTTGAAATTTCTCCCATTTCCGGTCTCGGGATCCGCCTGCTTCGCGTTCAGCGCGGCCGCCGAGTTGGCGAGGAAACCGGCCAGCTCGCGCTTGTAGAGGGCGGCCGCCTGCAGCAGCGGATCCAGCTCCTGGAAGAACGGGTCGAGCCGCCCCAGGTACGGCGGCAGGTCCTGGAGCAAGAACTTGCGAAGCGCAGGGAACTGCACGGGTGCGGCGCGGATCACCGGTTTCAGGCCGATCAAGAAGTCACGGAGGATCGGCGCCAGGTGGCCGGTGTCCTTCAGGACCGGCGCCAGGTTGCGGACCGCCGGGCGCAGCTGCGTGATCAGCGGGTTGGTGTTGGCTGCGAAGCGATCCAAACGGTCCAGGGTGAGCCGCGACTCGTCGAGGAAGGTGGGAAGAACCAGGAACAGGGACCGCAGGTCCTGGTTGCGGCGCGCCGTCGTCTGGAAGACGGCGTTGCTGTTGCGGATCAGGCCCTGGAGCTGGCCCTGGCGGGCGCTGAGCGCGTTCAGCACCACGCCGGTGTTGCGGACGAACTGCCTCACCGCGACCCGCTGCGTGTCAAGCACCCGCACCACCTTGTCGGCGTCGGTGAAGGTCGGGTCGAGCAGGCCGAGGGCGGCGTTGAGGCCCTCGCCGCGTCCACGGAAGGCGACCGCAGCGTCGGCCATCCAGTTCTGGAAGGCGACCCGAGTCTTCGCGTTGAAGGTACGGAAGATCTCATCCAGCTCGACCGAGGGGGCGACCTGGGCTCGGGGCAGCTCGCCGCCATCGGGAAGATTGCGGTCGTTGCGATCGCCCGGGCTCAGCTCGACGTAGGTCTCCCCCAGCAGGGTCTTCTGCCGGAGGATCGCTCGGGTGTCCTTGGGGATCGGCGCGTAGGTGTTGTTGAGCTCGATCGTCACCACGGCCGAGCCAGCGTCGTTCTCGTGGCCGAGCTGGATCCCGGTGACCTTGCCGACCGAGACGCCCGAGATGCGGACGTCGGACTGCTCGGCCAGCTGCCCGGCCTCCTTGAAGGGGACCTTCAGGGTGTAGCCCTGCGCCTTCAACGGTGTCGGCCCGCCGAAGGAGATCCAAAGGAAGAGCAGCAGCCCGAAGCAGGACAGGGTGAAGCCGGCGATGATCACCAGCTGGGTTATCGAGGGGGCTTGCTTCTGCATTAGGTCAAAACGAGCAGATCGAATCCTTGCTCGGTAGTTGAGAGGTCTGCAGGTTCGTCTTCAGCAGGGGATTGCCCCCGGCGGTCTGTAGGCCCTTATCCGCCGTATTGCACGTGTAGAGCAGGAGCCCGCGCCGCAAGGGTCCCTCGGCGTCCTGGGTGAGGAAGATCGAGTTGAAGTTGTGGTTCAGCCAGGAGAGCCAGAAGAGATAGCCCTCCTGGGTCGAGCCAGGCGGGTTGTAGGCGAGCATGTTGAGCAGAGTGTTGAGGTCGGTGAAGGCCGAACGTAGGCTCGTCGAGGTCTTCTCCAGCGGCTTCGAGGCCTGGACCAGATGCGTCACGGTCGGCCGGATCTCCCGGGTGAAGGGGCGGATCTGATCGCGGATCGGGACCCTGGTCTCGCGGAAGGTCTGCTGGGTCGCCTCCAGGGCCGGCTTCAGAGCTACCGCGGAGGGGATCAGCGCCAGCAGCGAGGGGCGCAGCACGAGGGAGAGCCGGTCGGACTTCTCCAGTCCCGACTGGGTCGCCCGCAGGGTCGGCGGCAGCTCCCGGAGGGAGTCCTGGAGGGCAGCCTGCTGGTTGGCAAAGGCGCCGAGCGCCGTATCGGTGGAGTCGACGAACCGCGCCAGGTCGGCATCGTGGTTGCCCAGCTCGGAGGCGATCAGGCGGAAGTTGTGGATCGAGCGTCGGATGTTGTGGCGGCGCGTCTCGAGCGCCGTGCCGATCCGGGCGAGGTCGCGGGTGAACGGCTCGAAGCGCTTCAGCGCCGCGGAGAACGGCTTGCCGTTTCCGCCCAGCCCCCTGCCGCCGCCCTCCAGGAGCAGTGACAGGTACTCGCGCGTGTCGCTGTCGAGCGCCGTGAGGATCTGGTCGGGCTGGACGTTCGGCTGCGTCCGCGCCAGCGGGATCGTCGCGCCAGCAGGCGGTGTCTTGCCGCCCGTCCCGGGGTCGATCTCGATCACCATGTCGTTGAGACCGCTCTTCGGCCGCAGCAGAAGGGTCGAGTCGGAGTGGATCAGCTTCTCGTACTTGGTGTCGATGTCCATGCGGACGACGGCGACCCCGTTCTCGAGGCTGACCGCGCCGACCCTGCCGACCTGGATCCCGGCGATGTCGATCGCCTGTCCCTGGCCGGGCGTCACGGCCTGCGCGGTGGTGAACTCGGCGTTCAGCTTGTAGAAGTCCTGGCCGAGGCCGGGCACCCAGCCCGGCAGCGCCGCCTTCTGGTTGTAGAGGATGACCAGCAGCGTGAACAGCGCCAGCAGGATCAGCACGATGATGCCGATGAAGTCACGCAGGTGGGTTCTGACCGCTCGCTTCATCTAGGGGTACTGGGTCGGGTTGGGAGGCCCGGCGGCCGCGGCGGGGCCGTTCAGGTTGGGGACGGCGTTCTTGAAGCACGGCTTGCCCGACTTGATCGGCGGCACTCCGTGGCCCTGTGGCCGCATGCCCAGCGGGGCTGAGATCGTGTTGCCGTACATCACGTTGGCCGGCTCCAGGAGCGTGGTTGGGTTTCCGGCTATCCCCTTCGGATTGGGCTGCTTCACGGTGACCGTTCCGCCGCCCGGCTGGAAGCGGACGTAGGGGCCGTTGCCATCGAAGTTCTGGTTTTCTCCGGACACACCCGTCGTCGAGTAGAAGAACTCGCGGTAGTTCGGCTGGCCCGAGCTGAAGTTGTAGGGGCCGAACTGGTCGTCGAGGACGACATTGCCCGCCGGGATCAGGTTGTGCGTGACGCAGCGGTTGAACCTGGTCAGCTGCGGCAGCAGGCCCAGCGTCGCCTGGGTCGACGCGTTGAGGCTGGGGACGCCGCGGGCTAACAGCGAGGCAATCCCTCCCAGCTCGCGTTTGCTGAGCAGAGGCTTGGCCTGCTTCAGCCACGGCAGCCCGGCCCTGATCGTCGCCGGCAGCTCGGCGATCCCCGGCCGGGCGGCGATCGCGTAGCCGCGCAGCGCCGGCAGCGCCGCGTTGAGGTCGACAAGCGAGCGGTTGGCCGTGTCCAGCGTCGGCGCCAGCAGCCGGATCGATTCCGAGAGGTTGCCCGACTGAGCCGCGAGCGCTCCGGTGAACGTGTTGAAGTTGGAGATCAGGCCCTTCAGCTGAACCTCGCGGCTGGCCAGCGTCTTGAAGATCCGGTTTCCGCCGACCAGCAGCTGCGAGAGATCGTCCGGTCGCTGCCCCAGCAGCGCCTCGTTGACGACCGCCGAACCGCGGCTGGCCGCGGTTCCGTAGTCGAAGGTCTGATTCAGCGCGGTCGCCGCGCTCTCGCCCTGAACCTGGGGATCCTGGGTTTTGTCCTCGGCCGGGGTCGGCTGGTAGGTGAGCGCCGTGCCGAACCCCTCCAGCAGCCGCTGCAGGTTGGCCCGCTCGGGCCGTTGCAGGGCGGTCAGCACCTGGTCGAGCTGCACGGCTGTCGAGGTCCGCGTGACCGGGATCGTCGCCTTGTCGGAGAGGTCGGGGGCGCTGGGGCTGCCCGGGTCGAGGTCGATGAAGAAGTTCCCCTCGAGGAAGATCCGCGGCCTGATCGAGGCCGAGGCGTCGGAGTGGATCGGTCGTCCGGCGTCGCTCACGGTGAAGGTGACGACCGAGTTCGCGCCGCTGCGCTCGAGACCGGTGACCTGGCCGACGTTGACGCCGGCGATCCGCACCGGCGCCTTGTCGGAGATGTTTGCGGAGTTGGCGAAGGTTGCCTTCAGCTGGTAGCCGGGGCTCTGAAAGGGCAGCTCCTTGGTGAAGGCGAGCCAGACCCCCAGTACCACCAGGAGGATCACGATCGCCCCGATCACCGTTGGCCCCGGCCCTCTCCAGTTGCGGAAGAAGGTCTCGTTGTACTTTGTTGTCCCGGGCTTGCGCGGCATCGGTTATCTCAGCTGCTGGGGGATCTGCCCCGAGGTTCGGATTCCCTGGTTGCCGGGGACGTTGCCGATCGTCGTCTGGTCCTTGAAGGGCTCGTTTCCGGCCTCGCACTCACGCGGATGCTGACCCGGCGACGCGGTGTTGGGCAACAGGTTCAGGTGGAGGTGATTCCCTGCGGGGCCGTTCGCCGGACTATCAGACGGACCGGCCTCACTGTTGGGGTAGATATCACCGGTCTCCTGGTTGAAGGGCGGCATGACGGTGATGCTCCGCAGCCAGGTGCCGCCGTTGTCCCCGAAGCTGTTACTAGCCCCGAAGTTCTTGAAGAGGATCGTCGCGTAATTACAGACTGTCTGGGCCGGGGCGACGTAGGACAGGGTCGGCTTGAGGATCTTCGTCGTCCGGGTCAGCGAAGTGAGGCCGTTGGTTACGTTCGGGTTCTGCGAGAACTTCAGCAGCGCCTCCGAGGTCGGTGGAAGCTGCGCGTTGAGCGCCGGCGATGACCGCAGGATCGGCGCTCCCACGGTGAAGGCCTGGGCGAGCGCCGGCGCATTTGCCGCCAACGCCCGCACGCCCGGCTCGAGGTCGTTGAAGAGTCCGGCGGAGTTGACCAGGAAGGGCCGGATCCTCGGCAGGGTGCTGATCGTCGTCTGCTCCGTGGCGACCCCCTTGGTGATCGAGTCCTGGATGTACGGGCGGGCGACCGTTGCAAGGGCGCCGAAGGTCTGATCGAGGGCGACGAACATGTCGGCCTGTGTCTGAGCGACCGGGGCGATCTCCCCGTTGAGATTCTCCAGCCCGTGGAGGAAGCCGGCTAGGTCGGTTTGCGGCGAGCTGAGGTTGCGCATCACCGGGATCAGCCGGTCGAGCAGCGGCCTCAGCGTTCCCAGGGCGGCGTTGATCGCCGGGCCGCGACCGGCGACCGCGCCGCCGAACTCCACCTGGTTGCGTTGGATGTTTCGCCGGGTCGAGGCCTGGAAGGTGTTGAAGAGCTCGTCGATCTCAACCGGCTCCGGGCGCGCTGCCCGCACCCCGAGGGTTCCGCCCTGGGGCAGCCCGTCGCTCGAGTGCCCCGGATCGATCTGCAGGAACTTCAGCCCCAGCGCCGAGCGCGAGCGGACCACGAAGGTCGAATCGACCGGCAATGGCTCGACGCTCTTGTCGAGCTTCAGGTCGAGCTTCGCGTCGACCGATCCGTTGGCGTGCTGGATCGGGGTGACCGCCTGGACCGTTCCGACCCGCACCCCGCCGACCCTGACGTCGTTGTTTCGGACCAGCGCGTTGGAGTTGGGTACGACCACCGAGACCTGGTAGGTGGGCACGAACGGGAGGCCGTTGTTGGCGTTGTAGGCGAGGAAGACGGCGCCGATCACGATCAGCGTGGTCAGCGCCCCGACCAGGACCGGGCTTGCGGTGAGTCTCGAGATCGGCCGGTTGCTCATGGCCCCAGGAGGTATCTGAGGACGGCGCCGCCGCCCTTCGTGGTCGACTTGGACGAGGGTTGTGGCTGGCCGGTTCCTTGTTCGTTCCCGTTCTCACGGTTCGGCCCGGCCGGGCCCGAGGGGGCGCTCGAGTCGCCGCTGCCTGCCTTACCCGGCGGCGCAGTCGCGCCGGCCGACCCGGTGGGCCCAGTCGGCAGCGCCGGGAGCAGGCCTGTTGCGTCGCCGCTGTCCTTCGGCGCGGCCAGCGTGCCGCCGCTGCGGCTCGTCGCCCGCTGCAGCATTCTCAGGATCGCCTCCGGACTGGACGGGCTGATGCGTGACGTGCCAGCCCCGAAATTCGCTTGGCACCCCGGTTGGGTGACCGTCACATATTGAACGCAGCCGGAGATCAGGATGTTGGTGCGCTGGTAGTGCCCGAACTTGTCGAAGCCGTTCAGGGTCGTGGCGCTGTGGAGAATGAACTTCATCAGCGCCGGGTAAGCCCCGGTCTTGCGCAGGGTGAAAAGCAGCTGCCGCAGGTTCCGCGAGGGGCTCTTCGCGGTATTGGCCAGCTTCTTCAGCTGAAGGATCACCGGGTCCGAAGCCCGGATGTTCGGGCCGGCGACCTCCGCCGCGTCGCCGAGGCTCTTGAGGCTGATCGTCGTCGCCTCCGAAAAGGCGGGGGTCGCCCTGGTCAGCCGGGTGATCGCCGGGGCGGCGCCGAGCAGCTCGCTGAACACCGGCCGGGCGGCGTCGGAGAAGGTCCCCAGGTCGCCCATCGTCGAGCGCACCTCGCGTAGGGTCTGGGGCAGCAGCGCGATGTTGCGCTCCAGATCAGCGCCCCGCTCGGCGGTCGCGGCGTTGACGGTGGCGGCGCCGCGCAGAAAGCCGGTCAGGTGGGCGCGCTCCCGGGCCAGCGGCGCCAGCGAGGTGTCGGAGTCCTCGGCGAGCTTCGCCAGCTGCTTGTTCTGGGCGGCGAGGATCGCCAGCACCTTGTTCGTCTCGCGCAGGGCCGGGTCGGCGCGCAGGACGATCTGGTTGAGGTCCTCCCCTCGAGCCGCGAGCCCAGCTCCGAGGTCGTTGAGGATCAGCCGGAAGCGCTCCGCGTAGGGCTGGCGCTGGATGTTGTTGATCAGGTCGAGGTCGACGGCCTTGCCGTTGTTCTCGAAGGGCAGCATGTACTGGCCGGCGCCGAGCTGCCCGTCGGGGACCTGCTTCAGCTCAGGCGGCGGCTTCGACTCCGGGGCCCGCTCCTCGGTCGGCTTGCAGTCCACGAACTTCTCCCCAATCAGCGACTGGGGCCGGATCAGGCAGGTGGCGTCGGTGCGGAAGTCCTTAAACCCCGGGTCGGTGATGCTGAGGACGACCACCGCCTTCCCGGTGACGGCCGCGCCGCGCCCGCCGTTGCACTGCCTGACGTCGGTCTTCGGGCCGCGGCAGGAGTCGATCTCTCCGGGCATCGAGACGTCGACCGAGGAGACCGATCCGACCGTGGCACCAGCCACCCGGACGTCCTCGCCGTTGACGATGAAGCCACCGTTGTCGAAGTAGGCGCGAATCTCGTAGCTGCCCCCGGAGCCGCTGCCGCCGGCGGTTGCGACGATCACCAGCCCGACCAGGATCGCCACCGCGAGGGCTGTCAGCGCGATCCGCCTCATGGTCCGGGGGGCACGTCGGCCGGGTTGCACTTGCCCGCCAGCTTGCCCTGGTCGGTGAACGGGTTCGAGCCGGTGATCGGCTGGGTGGCGCCGCCGGGACAGCGGGTGGAGATCGCCGTGGTGAAGCCGTTGAACTTGTCCGAGAGCGGGATCGGGTCGAGATTGTTGGTGACCGAGTTCCAGTTGAAGAGGTTGAAGGCGGCGTTTCCGACCCGGGCGTAGTGGCCGTTTGCGTCGTAATAGCCGGTGATCTGGCCCAGGCGGCTGAACGAGCCGAGCAGGTCCGGGGCATAGGGGCGGGCGAAGGCGATCACCGGCTGCGAGGCGTTCAGCGCGGCGATCCCGGTCTGGCTGGCGGGCCCGCCTCGCTGGTGGAGCGGGACCGAGGCCCTGACCAGGTCCGCCAGCGGGTTGGAGCCGTCGGGCGCCTTGACCGTGTCGCGCAGG
>JBBRHQ010000015.1:0-18944 GCA_038222365.1 Solirubrobacterales bacterium | reverse complement strand
AACGGTGATCTCTGAAATCAGGGCTCGCAAGCGGTGAAGCTCTCGAGGTTGGTGCAGGTGTCATCGAAGGGGCCCCCGTCGCCGTAGTCGCCAGCCACCTCGGCGCCGGAGCCGCCGTCGAGGAGGTCGTGCCCGCCGATCTCACAGGAGGCGCCGGCGCAGGGGTGGATGTCGCCGTAGAGGTGGTCGTCTCCCTCGTCGCCGTAGATCTGGTCGTCTCCCTCGTCGCCGATCAGGGTGTCGTTCCCGGGCCCCCCGTGGATCGCGTCGGCGTCCCCGTAGCCCTCGATGCGATCCGCGCCGCCGTCACCGTAGAGGGTGTCGAGGCCGCTGTACCCGCCGATCCGGTCGTCGCCCTGGTCGCCGTGGACGGAGTCGTTGCCCGGGCCCGCCCCGATCAGGTCATCGCCGCCGCCGCCGTCGATCGTGTCGGCACCGGCGGAGCCGGCCAGCGAGTCAGCCCCGTCGCTGCCCTTCAGCGTGTCGGGGCCGAGTGAGCCCATCACGCCCTCGATCCCGACCAGGCGGTCGCGACCCTGACCTGTGGCCTCGCCGGCTCCCAGATCGACGCTGACGGACGGTCCCTTGCCGGCGTAGGAGGCCACATCGGCGTGCGCCGGGGTGCCGCCGTCAGGGCCGCCGACGATCAGGTCGCCGTCTGCGCCGCCCTCGAGGTAGTCGGCGCCGCGCTGGCCCCGCAGCCTGTCCTTGCCGACGTCGCCGTAGAGAGTGTCGAGGTTGTCGCCGCCGTCGAGCCGGTCACCGCCGGAATCGCCCCAGATGAAGTCCTTGCCGCGCCCCCCGCAGATCACGTCGTTGCCGCCCCCGCCGTGGACCTCGTCGTCACCCGCGCCGGCGTCGATCACGTCGCGGTGGGGGGTACCGGTGATCCGGTCAGAGTGCGAGGTGCCCTCGATCGTCGCCCGCCTGCCCTGGCAGCGGGTGTTCGAGCGGCCGCCCCCGGGACCTGGGCCCGAGTGCCCGCCCCTCGGAAAGCGGGTTCCGTGCGGCTGCCGATCGGGCCTCGCAAAGCGTGTCCCCATCGCCAGCAGATGGGCGAAGGCGGCGGCGCCGAGGTAGCTGAGGTGGGCATGGTCTGGCTGGAACCAGCCGTGGTGGCGCCGGCTGTAGCGGACCCAGTCGAAGAGGACGATCCGAGCGGTGTGCCTGCTCGCGGCCTGGCGCATCACGCTGGCGTCGAAGCCGGCGCCCCCGCCCAACTCGTGCGGGGTCACCAGACCGAGGATGCGGTCGGGGCCGGCGATCCGCAGTGCTCCCTTGATCTGGGCCATCTTCACCCGCCCGTCGGTGCCGAGGGCGAGGACGACGAGGCGGGGCAGCTTGCCGGCGCGGCGCTGGCTTCGGATCACGCGGAGCCCGGCGGCGAAGGAGCGACAGCCCTGCCCGTTGCTGTCATAGCCGACCTCGGCGAGGTTGTGGAGTGCGAGCAGCATCACCGAGTCGCCGACCGCCAGCGGCTCGGCGCCTGCCGGGTTGACGTCCTTGGTGGCGGCAACCTGCTCGACGTCGCCACAACCCCGCCGGGCCGAGGCGGCCGGCGTATGCGCGGCGCCGATGGTGGCAGCCGCGAGGAGCGCCATCGTTAGGAGCTGTCTGGAACGAAACACTCGTCTTTGAAAACCTTCTGCGCGTCGGCAGTTGCGGATGGCTAGGATCGCTCGTCGCTGTCGACGCGTGGCAGGGTATCTCCCGGAGGTTCACAGCTGCTCTTTCCCACCATCGAATTCGCGATCTTCTTCCCGATCGGGCTGACGCTCTCCTGGGTGCTGATGCCTCGCCAGCCCCTCTGGAAGCCGTTCATCGTCGTCGCCAGCTACGTCTTCTACGCGGCGGCAAACCCCCGTTTTTGCCTGCTCTTGGGGGGGATTACCCTGATCAGCCAGATCGCCGCGCAGATGCTGGGTCGCACCGAGGACGAGACCCATCGCAAATGGATCACCGGGGTCGCCGTCGGACTCAACCTCGCCACCCTGGCCGTCTTCAAGTACTACTCGTTCTTCGTCCAGGACGTCTCCGACGTGCTCGACACGATGCGCCTCGGCTCGCCGCTGCCGCTGCTGACCGTGGTGCTGCCGATCGGGATCAGCTTCTTCACCTTCCAGGCGATCACCTACGTGGTCGACGTGAAGCGGCGCCAGGTCGAGCCGGCATCGATGATCGACGCCGCGATCTACCTCAGCTTCTTCCCGCATCTGGTCGCCGGCCCGATCGTCCGCGCCAGCGAGTTCCTGCCGCAACTCCGCCAACCCCGAGATCCCCACCGGGTCGCGGTTGGCGCCGGGCTGGCGCTGATCGCCCTGGGGATGGTCAAGAAGGTGATGATCGCCGACTACCTCGCCCGGACGATCGTCGATCCCGCCTTCGGGGTGCCGCAGGCCTACGCCGGCCCGGACCTGCTGATCGCCGCCTACGCCTACGCCGCCCAGATCTACTGCGACTTCTCCGGATACACCGACATGGCGATCGGCCTCGCCCTGTTGATGGGCTTCATATTCCCGCAGAACTTCAACAGCCCCTACAGGGCGACCGGGTTCCGTGACTTCTGGCGCCGCTGGCACATGACCCTGTCGCGCTTCCTTCGCGACTACCTCTACATCCCGCTCGGCGGCAGCCGCGGCAGCCGGCTCTTCACCTACCGCAACCTGATGATCACGATGATCCTCGGCGGTCTCTGGCATGGCGCCGCGTGGACCTTCGTCTTGTGGGGGGCCTTCCAGGGCCTCGGCCTGGTCAGCGAGCACGCCCTCGGCGGGAGGATCGGCCGCCACACCCCCGCCTGGCTGCGCTGGTTCGTCACCTTCAACCTGATCGTCTTCGGCTGGATTCTCTTCCGTTCGGCCGATCTCGGGCTCTTCGGCACCTTCGTCAGTCGGCTCTTCGTCGCCGGGACCCCGACCCTGGTGACGGTCCCGGTGGTGCTGGCGCTGATCGTGGTGATCGGCATGCAGCTGCTGCCGCCGCGCCCGGTCGAGCGCCTCCAGACGTGGATCGAGGGGCTGAACCCGATCGGCCTCGCCGCAGGGGTCGCCGTGACGATCCTGATCGTCGGGGCGACCGTTCCCAGCCAGGGCGTTCCGCCGTTCATCTACTTCCAGTTCTAAGGTGCGCGACTGAACCCGATGCCCCAGCACTCCGACGACAGCGAGATGAGCCGCTTCGACCGCGAGGGCGTGCGCCACTTCACCGCCCGCCAATCGGTTCTCGCGGTCGCCCTGGTGATGTTGATCCTGGTCATCTTCTCCGGGGGCAGCGTCCTTCACGCCGGCGAGGAGCAGTCACCGGGGATCGGCCACGACCTGATCACCGCGGTCGGCAAGCCGACCAACAAGATCGCCGACAGCCTTCCCTTTCAGCAGGTCTCGGCCAAGGTCACCGCTCCGCTCAATCCCAACCAGGACCTCGACAACGGCGGCCAGTTTGAGACCGGGACTCTCGCCCTCCAGGGCGCCGGCATCCCACCGATCACCCCCGAAGCATTCGACCCGGTCGAGATCGGCAGCAAGCCGCCCCCGAAGAAGCCGCTCCACACCCTGCTGATCACCGGGGACTCGCTCTCCCAGCCGCTCGACACCCAGCTCGCCCAGCGCCTCGCCCCCGAGGGCGTCGACGTGGTCCGGGACTCCCACCCGGGCACCGGGATCTCGAACCCGACCCTGGTCGATTGGGGGCAGCTCTCCAAGGCGCAGGTGGCCGACAGCCATCCCGACGCCGTGGTCGCCTTCATCGGCGCCAACGAGGGCTACCCGCTGCCGGGGCCGGGGGGCAAGAGCCTGCCCTGCTGCGGGCCGCAGTGGGCCGCCGTCTTCGCCGGGCGCCTGCGACAGATGATGGACACCTACCGCCAGGGAGGCGCCGCGAAGATCTACTGGCTGACCGTCCCCACCCCCCGCGATAGCTACCGCCAGACGGTCGAGAAGGCCGTCAACGCCGCGATCCGGGTTGCCGCCCAGCCCTGGATTGACCAGATCCGGATCGTCGACACGGTGCCGGTCTTCACCCCCGGCGAGCGCTACCGCGACGCGATCGAGATCAACGGCGACCAGACGATCGTTCGCGAGTCCGACGGCATCCACCTAAACGACGCGGGATCCGCGGTTGCCGCCGACGAGGTGCTGGGGCGGGTCGATCAGGACTTCACGCACTAGGCGTCGGACATCGGGGCGCAGGCATCAGGCATCGGGGCGCAGGCACAGCCCCCCAGGCCCGAGAAAGGCTCGAAGCGCCACCATGCTCCGAGCCGAAGCTGACCGCCTGCTCGCTCGAAGCGGGGTGAGGCCGATCCGAATCGGGTGTGAATCGGGCGGATCTTTCCGCGACAGGACCCGCGGCTCGATCCCCCCGGACAACGGCCGTTCGCACCTAATTAACTCTGGCTGCGTACTCTCTGGCAGGTGAGCGCAGGAGAGAGGTTCGGGGCCCTCGCGGCCGGAGCCGTTCGTCACGCGCGCCTCGTTCTGGCGATCAGCGCGCTGCTGGCAATCACCGCCGGGCTGGCTGCGACTCGGCTGCCGACCGACGCCGGCGCCGACACCCTGGTGGATCGCGACTCCGCCTCCTTTCAGGCCTCGGAGCTGGTCCGCCAGCGCTTCGGCGAGGACCCCGTGGTGGTGCTCGCCAGGGGAGATCTCCGGACCCTGCTGCTGACCAAGAACCTGGGGCAGCTGTTGCGTCTCGAGGGCTGCCTGGCCGGCGATCCGCCGAAGAAGGCGAAGCCGATCCCGGGCCCGTGCACGGAGATCGCCAGGCTGCATCCGGTCGAGTTCCTCTCGGGGCCGGCGACCTTCCTGAACCAGGCGGTGATCGGCATCGACCAGCAGCTGGCCAGGCGCTTCGCCGCCGCCAGGGCCCGGGCGAGACGGCTGGCCCTGGCGGTCGCCGGGCGGGCCAAGCGCCAGGGCTACTCGACCGCTCAGGCGCAGGCGCTGGGAGGCCGCGCCGCGAGCGGGGTTATGGCGGACCTGGAGCGCCGCCTGTTCGAGACGGCGTCCACCTACGGGATCACCAGCCTGCCGCGGCTGACCGATCGCAACTTCATCTCGAAGGTCGTCTTCGACCTCCGCCAGACGGGAGGGACGCCGAAGGCGAAGCTCGCCTACCTGTTTCCGAATCGTGACTCGGCGCAGATCATCATCCGGCTGCGCCCCGATCTCAGCGACTCTGAGCGCCACCGCGCCCTGGCGCTGATCAGCGACGCCGTCAACGAGACGACGCCCCGCAGGGCATGCGCCGACGGCAAGCGCCCGGCGCCCTGCTTCGCCCTCGACCGGGGCAGCTACGTCGTCTCGGGGTCGCCGGTGGTGATCGACGGGCTCGCCGGGGTCCTCGAGGACGCCCTGCTCGTCCTCTTCGGGGCGGCCGTGGTGGTGATGGCGGTGACGCTCCTGCTCGTCTTCCGCTCGCGGCTGCGGCTCTTGCCGCTGGCGGTCGCGCTGGGCGCGGCGGGGATCACCTTCGGCCTGCTGGGCGTGGTCGGAGGCTCCCTGACGATGGCTTCGATTGCGGTCCTGCCGGTCCTGATCGGGCTCGCGGTCGACTACGCGATCCAGCTCCAGGCGCGCTACGACGAGGCGGTCGGGGAGGGGCTCCGCGGGGTCGAAGCGGCGCGCGCGGCCGCCGCGCGCGGCGGGCCGGTGATCGGCACCGCGTGTCTGGCGACCGCCGCCGGGTTCGCCGCCCTGCAGCTCTCGCCGAGCCCGATGGTGCGCGGATTCGGCCTGATGCTGGTGGTCGGCATCGCGATCGCCTTCGCTTTGGCGCTGACCGCGGGCTTCGCCGCGCTCAGCCTGCGGCGCGAGCGCGGCAGGGCGGATCGGGGGGCGACGCTGGAGACGGTCTCGGCGCCGCTGCGACGCTGGGGCCACTCTGCTCTGGCGGTCTCGATCGCCTCACCCGGCCGAGTGCTGGTCGTCGGGATGGCGCTGGCGCTATGCGGGTGGGTGGCCGGGACCCGAACGGAGACGATCTCCGACGTCCGCCAGCTGGTTCCCCAGGACTTGGCGCAGGTACGCGACCTCAACCGGCTGCAGGACACCACCGGGGTCTCCGGCGAGCTCGACGTCAGCATTCAGACCGCGGACATCGCCGACCCGGCTCTGCTCAGGTGGATGGGCGGGTTCAAGGCGCGGGTGCTCGACGCCAACGGCTTCAACGGGCGTTTCCCCAGCTGCCGGAAGGCCCAGATATGCCCGGGCCCGGCCCTCTCGGACTTCCTTGGGCCGCCCGGCGAGAGCGTGCCGCGAGCCCGGATCAGGAGCCTGCTCGACCAGCTGCCGGCCTATGACCTGCGGGGGGTCCTCGCCCGAGATCCCCGGACCGGGAAGTTCGACACCGCGAGCATCGCCTTCGGCATCAGGGCCCAGTCACTCGACGACCAGCAGGCGCTGATCAACCGGATCAGGGCTGAGATCGACCCGCCCGGCGCCGGCAACGGCCCCCCGCCGGGCGCCACCGTGCGACTGGCGGGGCTGCCCGTCCTGGTCGCCGAGTCCGCCACCGACCTCTCCGCCAGCCGCTACTGGCTCACCCTCGCGGGGATCGCAGCGGTGGCGCTGGCGCTGCTCGCCGTCTACCGATCGGCGGCGCGCGCGCTGGTGCCGTTGGTGCCGATCGTCCTCGCCACCGGCTGGTCCTCGCTGATCCTCGCGGCCACGGGCATCCCCCTGAACCCGATGTCGGCTGCCCTCGGGGCCCTGGTGATCGCGATCGGGACCGAGTTCAGCGTCATTCTCGCCGCCCGCTACCACGAGGAGCGTGGCGGGGGGAGCTCGCTCGGCGAGGCTCTCCGCCGTGCCTACGCGCGGACCGGGGCGGCGGTGATGGCCTCGGGGGTGACGGCGATCGCCGGCTTCGCCGCGCTGATCGCGACCGACATCCGGATGCTGCGCGACTTCGGCTTTGTCACCGTGATCGATCTGCTCGTCGCCCTGGTCGGGGTGATGCTGGTCCTGCCCGCGGCGCTGGTCTGGGCCGAGGCCTCATTCGAGGTCCGCGGCCCCTCGCTGCCGCGGTGGCTGGCGGCGCTGCGCCCCGGCGCGGCGCGGCGTTGAGGCGGTGGCGGCCCCCGAGGAAGGCGACCGCGAGCGCTCCCGGCCGGGGAGGGCCGGACGCCGCACCCTGGAGCCGGCGCCGAAGCCAGGGGCCCGCTACTCGCGGTTCGTCGGGCTCGCCTTCCTGGTGCTGATCGTCGTCGCCTTCGTCAATCTCCTGACCACCCGCGATACCGGCACGATCGGCCTCGAGGCGATCGAGACCGACCTTCCCCTGCCGGAGTTCGCTGTCCCGGCCGCCGCCGGCCCGCTCGACGGCGACGCGAACATCTATCAGGACGATTGCGCCACCTCGGCGAACCCCTGTCCCAGGGACGCCCGGCGCACCCCCGCCTGCGAGATCGCCCGGGCCGGCGCGATCCGCGTCTGCGACTACTTCGGCCGGCCGCTGGTGCTCTCCTTCTGGTTCACCAAGGGGGGAGATTGCGAGGGCCAACAGGACGTGGTCAGCGCCGTATCCAAGCGTTACCGTGGGCGGGTGAACTTCCTCTCGATCGACGTCCGCGACGATCGCGACACGGTGCGTGATCTGATCCGCGAGCGCCGCTGGAGGATGCCGGTCGGCTACGACCACGACGGCGCCGTCTCCAACCTCTACCGGGTAGGCGGCTGCCCGACCTTCGTCTACGCATTCCCGGGCGGAATCCTCGACGCGGCCAGCATCGGCGAGCTCGGCCCGCGAGCGCTCGAGGCCAAGGTCAGGAGCCTGCTTCGAGCATCGCGGCGCAAAACCGCGACCGATGACTGAGCAGGGCTGGGTCGCGCCGGCCGTCGCCACCGAGTTCCCGGGACTGGGGATCGCCTCGGCCGAGGTCGAAGGCCCCTCGGGCCGCAGCCCGGACTCGGTGCGCCGGCGGCTCAACATCCTCTCGGATCGCTTCCTGGGGGGACACGCCGTGCACATGCGCGAACGGCCCATCCCTTGGGCGTATCGGGTCTTCTTCCGCCAGATCGGCCTCGACCCCGATCGCACCCGCACCCCGGTCGAGGCCCTCGCCCTCGAGCGGATGAAGAGCGGCGCCTTCAAGAGCCGCAACCAGCTCGACGACGCCCTGACGATCGCGATCATCGAGACCGGGGTCGCCCTGCTCGCCCTCGACGCCGCCAGGGTCGAGGGCGAGCTCGGGATCCGCGACACGGCGCCCGGGGAGGAGCTGGAAGGCCGTCCGGGGTCTCTGCCCCAGGGCACGCTGGTGATCTGCGATCGGCGGCGCCCGCTGGCGATGCTGTTCGGCGCCACCGCGGAGGGTCGCGGCGTCCACCCTCATACCGATCGCATGATCCTCGTCGCGATCCAGGTCAACGGCGTCCCGCAGATTGCCGTCGACGAGGCCCTCTGGCTGGCGAAAACGGTGATGAGCAGTCGCTAGTCGCTAGCGTTGGTCGCCCGTTCCTGGGCGCTATCGACTCTCGGCTATTGACTATCGACTGATTGACGCGTTTAGAATTGGCTGAAGCGATCGTCCACCATGGCACCGAAGGGATCATGCCCGAGCTTTTGAGGACCACTTCCCCGAGCCGCACGCCTCCGGCGGCGAGCTTGGAAGCGCTGCTGGTCGCCGACGAGCGCCTCGCCCGGGTCGAGCTGCGGCGACAGATAGCCCGGCTCGAGCGCGAGCTCTCCAGCATCTTCGCCTCGGCCTTTCCCCGCAAGCAGATCGAGTGGGGCGTCGCCCCCGCGGGGGGTCCCAGGGTCCTCGGAGTGGGTGAGCTGGAGGAGGTCCGCGACGCGCTCGCTGAGAGGGTCGCGGAGGCGCGCGGGACCCTCGACCGCCGCGGCGAGATCGAAGCGGCGAATCGCCAGTGCCTCGAGCAGATGATCGCCGAGCCCGCCGAGCACAAGTGGGTCCGCATATCCAACGAGGACATCGGTGAGCAGGGGTGTCGCCACTGGCACTCCCGGCCGCGCTTCGGAGTGCTCGGGATGCTGATGGGATGGTGGAGAGTCAAGCTCTCCTCCGGTTGCCCCTTATGACCGGGGCGCCGGCCTTCGGCGTCCCGGATCAAGATCCGCGTTAGTGGCGAAGTCCCGCAAGAAGCGGCGCCGGCGCGCCGGCGGCCCCCAGCGGCAGCCGAAGCAGCCGAGGAGGGATGCGCCCCGCCCCCTGAGCCGGGCCGCCACCGGCGATCAGCGTCCTGCCGCCCCGTGGGGATCGTTTCCCCTCCAGGAGATCGCCGTCCTGGTCGCGCTGGTCATGCTGGGCATCGGCCTGTTCAGCGCCAACCCGGTGGCAATCGCGGTCGGCGTCGTCCTCGGCTGCCTCGCCGGCCTGGAGCTGTCGATCCGCGAGCACTTCGCCGGCTACCGTTCACACACCACCCTGCTCGCCGGCGCCGCCTTCGTGGTCATCGTAGGCGCCCTCTATTACGTCGCCCACCTGGTCCTGATCGCCTGCCTCGCGATCGGCGCCGCCTGCTTCCTGGCTTCCTTCCTCGCCCTGCGCCGAGCGTTTCAGAGGGCCTCCGGCGGCCTCACGTACCGGGTTGGCGGCCTCCGGGGCTGAGCGCCACCGGGGCCACCGGGGCGCTCACTGCCGCCCTCTAGTTCGCCAGGGCGACCTCGGCCTCACCGAGAGCCGAGACCGGGCCCGCCTTCGCCTCCAGCTCTGAGGCCAGCATCAGTCGCTGGCGGTGGGTCAGTGTGCCGACCCGCTTGTTTTCGTTCAGCGCCAGGGGGAGAAGGAACTTGCGGGCGCGGGTGCGGCCCCAGCGCCGCTGCGCGGTCAGCAGCTCGGCCAGGTTCATGCTCTCCGTCTCCCACGGCGCGTCCCGGATCACCTCGGCCGCAGTCCGCTCCTCCCTGGCGACGGAACGCTTCAGGGCTGCTCTGGCGAGGCGAACCCGGTTGGCGTGGGCCAGCGCCTCCATGTGCTGGGGCATCTGTCCCTGGGGGGACCTCGAAGCCTGTGGAGCAGGGGCGATCGAAGCGGCAGCGTTCACTGAGACTCCTCCCTTCAAAGGAATCGGGAATTGACTGGGTATCTCTCTCGTACCGCTCCCCGAAAGGCACATCGCGACGCCGGGGCACTGTTCCTCTCTCGTCGCCTCCCTGCCCCGGGGGCATGCGGTGCGCGGCAACGTATTTGTTTTTTGCGCGGGCCGTGCGCCCGAGGGCCTTGTTTGACCGGGCCGCGGTCGCTAAGAGCATCTTTTTCCGGGACGATTCTTTTTGTCCAGATCCGGACAAGAGAGAAAGTCCCCCCGTTGGGGGATGCAGCGAGCCTTTGGGGGGCGATCCGGGGGCCTCCCCCATGGACATTCGTCTACCCGAAAACGTGGATACCGGGCCGGGAAACTAGGTCCGCGGCAGATCGGGGAAGTCGGCGATCACCCGTTCGATCGTCGCCAGTGCCCGCTCCAGGTGCTCGGTCTCATGGGTCGCCATCAGGCTGGTCCGAAGCAGCGCCCCTCCCGGCGGCACCGCCGGATGGATGGCTACGTTCGTGTAGACGCCTGCGTCGAAAAGGGCTCTCCAGAGCAGCACCGCCTGCCAGTCCTCGCCGACCATCACCGGGACCACGGGGGTGGTCGCCTCGCTCCCGTCCGGCAGTCTTCCCGGCTCGATTACGACCAATCCGAGATCGCGCAGGCCGCCGCGCAGGAAGGCGGCGTTAGAGAGCAGGCGCTCGAACAGCTGCGGTCCCTCGGAGCGGATGACCCGAAGCGCCCCGAGCGCGGCGCCGACCGCGGCCGGCACGGCGGAGGCGCTGAAGATGAAGGAGCGCGCGGAGACCCTGAGGTAGTCGATCACCTCCGATGGGCCGGCGATGAAGCCGCCGCAGGAGGCCAGGCTCTTCGAGAAGGTGCCCATCCGCAGGTCGACCTCGGCTTCGAGGCCAAACAGCTCGCAGGCGCCGGCCCCGCGCTCGCCCAGGACGCCGGCCCCGTGGGCCTCGTCGACCATCAGCCTGGCGCCGTAGCGCCGGCAGAGCTCGACGATCGGCGGAAGGTCGCAGAGATCGCCCTCCATCGAGAAGACTCCGTCGACGATCACCAGGACGCCACCCCCGTCGGCTGCGGCCCGGTCGAGCATCCGCTCCAGCTTGTCCATGCGGTTGTGGCGGAAAGGGCGAAGCTTGGCGCCGGAGAGGCGGCAGCCGTCGAGGATCGAGGCATGGTCGCCCGAGTCGCAGACGACCGTGTCGCCGGGCTCGAGGATCGTCCCGATGCAGCCGACGTTGGACTGATAGCCGGTGGTGAAGACCAGCGCCTCGTCGGTCTGCATCCACTCCGCCAACTCGCGCTCCAGTTCGAGATGCAGCGGCGTCGTCCCGTTCAGCAGCCTCGATCCGGTCAGCCCGGTGCCGTATGCCTCCAGCGCGTCCCGAGCGGCCTGCCTGACCCGCTCGTCGGTGGTCAGGCCGAGGTAGTTGTTGGAGCCGAGCATGATCGTCTCGCGGCCCTCCATCTCGACCACCGGTCCCGCCTGCGACGTGAGCAGGCGAAAGTACGGCAGGACCCCGGCCTCCCTCGCCGCCTGCAGTTGCTCGAGCCGGTCGTGGGTACGGGTCTTCTCGAAGACGTCGACGGGAGTGTGTGCCGTTTCGGCCATCGCTCGAAGTGTGGCAGTTGAGGCTGACTTCTCTGCGCTACGTTGCGGCCAATGTCCGAGGTGATCATCCGGGCCGTCGAAGGCAGCCGAGAGCTGAAACGCTTCGTCAAACTCCCCTTCCGCCTGCGTCGCGACGACCCTCAATGGGTCGCGCCGCTGGTCTTCGAGCGGATGCAGTTCCTCGATCGCGCCCGCAACCCCTACTTCGAGCACGCCGAGGCCTCCTACCTCCTGGCCGAGCGCGACGGCGTCCCGGTGGGCAGGATCACCGCCCAGGTCGACCGTCGCTGGGACGAGACGCAGGAGGGCAGCGACGGCATGTTCGGGTTCTTCGAGGCCGAGAACGATCCCGAGGTCGCCGCGGCGCTGCTGGATGCGGCTTCGGAGTGGGTCCGATCCCGCGGTCGCGAGCGGATCATCGGCCCGATGGACTTCACCACCAACGATGAGCTGGGCGTGTTGATCGAGGGGTTCGAGCGGCCGCCGATGATCCTCCAGCCCTGGCACCCACCCCACTACCAGGGTCTGATCGAGGGCCAGGGGTTCGGCAAGGTGATGGACCTGCTGATGTGGGAGCTTCAGTTCGGCAGCCTCAAGGAGGGGGAGCGTTTCGATCCGGCGATCCACGAGGCCGCCGAGGTGGCGCTGCGGGAGGAGGGGATCACGATCCGCAACATGCGAAAGCGCGACCTCGAGAACGAGATCCACCGCTTCATGGACGTCTACAACGAGGCCTGGGGCAACAACTGGGGCTTCGTCCCGGTGACCAAGGCAGAGGTTGCCTTCCAGGCGAAGAACCTGAAGCAGGTGATCGACGAGAAGTGGACGTGGATGGCCGAGAAGGACGGCGAGGTGGTCGGTGCGGCGCTCACCCTTCCCGACATAAACCAGGTGCTGGCGAGGCTGAACGGCCGCCTCCTGCCGCTCGGCTGGGCTCGCTTCCTCCTAGGCCGGGGCGGGATCGATCAGTGCCGCGTCTTCGCCCTCGGGGTCAAGCACGCCTACAGGCACACCGGGGTCGCCGCCAGCCTCTACCTGAAGCACATCGAGGAAGCGGCCCGGCCGGGAGGGATCGTCGGGGGCGAGATGGGCTGGATCCTCGAAACCAACCGGGCGATGAACCGGGCGATGGAGGGAATGGGAGGAAACGTCGTGAAGCGCTACCGGCTGTTCGAGAAGCGCCTCTAGCGACCAATCGCTATTTGCGCGGTTTGCGTAACGCCCGGCTCCTCCCGCCATTCCTATCGTTAGAGTCGGGCGGGTGAGTATCTACGAATCGCAGGTGGACGGCGAGGTGGTCTCCGAGGAGGACGCCGAACCCGGCTCGGCCGCGCAGGCTCGGAGGTTGCCGCTGCCCTACGAGCGCCCGAAGCCTCCGGTCCTCCGCGAGGAGGTGAAGAGTGCCGCGCTGGCCGCCGCCGGGGGCGCCCTGGCAGGCGCGGTGACCGTCGCCGCGGTGCGCGCGGTCGGCGCCGCGGGCGGTCGGCGGCGCTCCTCGAGGAGGCTGGCTCGCCGCGGCAGCGCACCGCCCGCCAACATCGTCGCCAGTCGCTCCTTCATCGTGGACGTTCACCTGCTCGGACGGTGAGTCGGGCGGTGGCCTTGGGCGGTTGCCTCGAGGCTGAGGTGCGGCCCCCGTCGCCGTTTCGACTGCCGGCGGCAGGTGGCGATCGTGTGCTGCGACTCTCCGGCGGCGTCGCCACCCGCCTTCTTCACGTCGGCGGGACTCCGGTGACGGTCCATGCCTGGCAGCCGGCATCCGGCCTGGTCCGCTTCCGGGCCGAGCCGCTTGCGCCCGGCGCGGTCGCCGGTCCGGACCTGCACGGCTCCCCGGCCGCTGCCCGCCCGGCCGATCGCCCCCAGCTGGAGACCGCGATCGAGCGGATGCGCTTCGCCCTCGGGGTCGACGACGACCTCTCCGACTTCTACCGTCGCTTTCGCCGCGACCCGCTTCTGGGGCCGCTGTTGCGGCGCCGCCCGCACCTTCGCCCGCGGCGCCGGCCCTGGGCATGGGAGGCGCTCGCATGGGCGGTGACCAATCAGCTGATCGAGGCGGTCCGCGCGGCCCGCATCCAGCGACGGATCGTCCGCCGCTGGGGACCCCGCCTCGGGGACGGGAAGGCGGCGCTTCGCGACGTTCCCTGCGCCGCGGTGATCGCCGGCCGGGCGCCGGCCGAGCTCGAATCCACCGACCTCGCGGCCCGCCGGGCGATCGCCTTAAGGGAGATTGCCCGCGACGTCGCCGGCGGGCGTTGCGACCCCGCCGATCCGGGCTCCGATGCCCGGCTCTTGGCGCGGCGGAACATCGGACCCTGGACCGTGCAGTGCCTCGGCCTGCACGGCCGCGGAGATCCCGATTCCCTGCCGGCCGGCGATCTCGCCTATCTGAAGCTGGTCGGGCGGCTGGCGGGGCTCGACGGCGGCCGCCGGGCGACGATCCCCGAGGTCGAGGAGTTCTACGCGCCGTATGAGCCCTACCGGGGCCTGGCCGGAGCCCACACGATCGCCGGCCTCTATCACCTGGTTGCCCGCGGCGGCCCACAGCGCCTCGCCACCAGCCCCTAGCCCGTCACCCGTGACTCGTGACCCACCCTTAAGCCCCCGCCTCGCAGTGCCGATGCTCTGGAGTGGACAACCAGCCTTCCTGGGAGCGGAGCTGGCCGACCGAGCAGCTGGCCGAGTTCCTCGACCTGATCTCCTCCGAGGTCGACGAGGCTGCGGCGCTGCGGGTCGCCGCTGAACGGGTCGCCACTGCCTTCGGGGCCGACGGCGTTGCGATCACCTCGGATCGGGTCGAGTGCCGGGTGGGGTTCGGCGACCGCGAGGTCCCCGACGCGGGGCTGGTCGCCGCCGCGACGAGGCCCGGCGGGCGGGTCGAGGTGCCCGGCTCCGCCTCTCACGCCGTTTCCGCGCCTATCGGTCGCGAAGGCCACCGTTCCCTGCTTGTCGCTCGCCCAGAGGTCCTCAACCGCGAGGAAGTCGGCCTGCTGAGCGAGATGGCGCACACCCTGGAGGTCGCGATGCGCTTGCTCGACAGCCGCGCCAAGGAGCGTGAGCTGCGCCAGCGGGCCGAGGACGAGATGCGGGTGCGCAAACGAGCAGAGGAGGATTACCGCATCCTGGTCGAGCGGTTGCCGGCAATCGTCTACACGGCCGAGCTGGGGGAGCACGGCCGCTGGCGCTATGTCAGCCCCCAGGTGGAGGAGATCCTCGGCTACACGCCGCAGGAATGGCTCGCCGACCCCGGACTGTGGGCGAGCCGGGTCTATCCCGAGGACGCCGAGCGGGCGCTGGAGCAGGAAACCGAGAAGATCGTCGGGACCCGCAACCCGCCGCCGCTCGACTACCGCATGCTGACCCGCGACGGCGAGGTCGTCTGGATCCTCGACGAAGCGGTGCTCGAGCTCGACTCCGACGGCATCCCGGTCTGGCACGGCGTGCTCTATGACATCACCGAGCGCAAGATCGCCGAGCAGGGCTTCGAGCACAGCGCCGCCCAGCAGGCAGCCGTCGCCCGGCTCGGCGAACAGGCGCTCTCCGGCGCGGATCCCTCGGCGCTGATGGAATCAACCGCTGCGCTGGTCGCCGAGATCGACGGGGTCGAGCACGCCTGCGTCTGGGAGCTGCCGCAGGAGGGGCGGGCGCTGCGCCTCCGGGCGGGCCTCGAGTCGGCGCGCAGGCAGGGCGAGGGGCGGGTATCGGCGACCCGCAACTCCCACGCCGGGGCCGCGGTCGATTCCGGCCTCCACGTGATCGTCGACGATTGGGAGAGCGAGAGCCGCTTCGCCATGCCCCCGGCCCTACGAGTGCTCGGGATCCGTTCCAGTCTCGCGGTGGTGATCGACGGGCACAAGCATGCTTTCGGCGTCCTCGACGCGCACTCGACCGAGCCCCACTTCTTCACTCCCAAGGACGTCCACTTCATCCAGTCGGCCGCCAACGTGCTGGCCGAAGCGATCGAGCGGCGGATGGCCGACGATCAGCTTCGCCACCGGGTCCTGCACGACGCGCTCACAGGCCTTCCCAACCGCACGCAATTCGTCGACACCCTCGACCAGGCGCTGCAGCGAGCCGGCGACGCCGGCGCCCCGGTCGGGGTGCTCTTCCTCGACCTCGATCACTTCAAGCTGATCAACGACAGTCTCGGCCATCACAAGGGCGATGAGCTGCTGCGGGCGATTGCGCCGCGGTTGCGCTCCCATCTGCGCCCGGGCGACGCCGTCTTCCGCTTCGGCGGCGACGAGTTCGGGGTCCTGGTCGACCAGCTCTCCGACGAAAGGGAGGCGATGGCGATCGCCGAGCGAGTCACCAGCGCCTTCGATCGGCCCTTCCAGATCAGCGGCGTCGAGCACTTCGTCTCGGTCAGCGTCGGCATCGCCGTCGCCGGTCCCGGCGGCCCCGAGGCAGACGCCGACGCGCTGATCCGCGACGCCGACGCCGCCATGTACCGGGCAAAGGAGCGGGGTCGCAGCCGCTGCGAGCTGTTCGACGCCGAGATGCGGGCCCGGGCGATCCGCCGGCTCGAGATAGAGCGCGAGCTCCGCCACGCGCTGGACCGCGACGAGCTGGTGCTTCGCTACCAGCCGATCGTCGCCCTCCGCAGCGGCGAGGTGAGCGGGGTCGAGGCGTTGCTTCGCTGGCAGCATCCGGAGCGCGGCCTGCTCGATCCGGGCGAGTTCATCCCGGTGGCCGAGGACAGCGGGTTGATCGAGCCGATCGGGCGCTGGGTGATCGAGCAGGCCTGTCGCCAGGCACTCGTCTGGCACGAAGAGCGCCCCGACGCTCGCCCGCTCGACGTCTCGGTCAACCTCTCGGCGCGCCAGGTCACCCACCGCGACCTGACCGCGGCGGTCTCGGAGATCCTCGCCCGCACCGGGCTCGCGCCCGAGCATCTGCACCTGGAGATCACCGAGAGCGTCCTGGTCGAGGAGCACGGGATCGCCACCTCCACTTTGGAGGCGCTGAAGGAGCTCGGTGTCAGCCTCGTCCTCGACGACTTCGGCACCGGCTACTCCTCGCTCGCCTACCTCAACCGCTTCCCGCTCGACGTGCTGAAGATAGATCGCTCCTTCACCGAGGCGCTGGGCGTCGAGGCCGAGCGCACCGCAATCGTCGAGGCGATCATCGGCATGGCCCGGGCGCTGGCGCTAGACGTCGTCGCCGAGGGCGTCGAGAACGAGGCCCAGGCGTCGGAGCTTCGCCGGCTCGGCTGCGATTGGGCCCAGGGCTTCTGCTTCGCCCGTCCGATGGCCGCCCAGCAGATCTCCAACCTGCTCGCCGAGGCGCGTCCCTACTCGGGGATCCTCCCCGGCAGGTAGTCGTTGTTGAGCACCTGAGCCGGGCTCGGCAGCGAGTCGATCAGGCCGTTGTCGCGCATCCAGCCGATGAACTCCTTCCAGGCCGCCGGGCTCATGTAGCCGTAGGGGCGGCCCTTCTCACTCGGCTCGAGCAGCGGCAGGGTCGCGGCGAGCTCGGCCTTCGCGGTCTTCGGGTCGAGACCGGGCTCGAAGGAATGCACCGCCTTCTTCGCCGCCGCGGGGTTTCGCTCCGCTGCCGCCGTCCCCCTCGCCAGGGCCGCGATGAACAGCCTGATCGGCTCGGAGTCCTCCTCCAGCCGGCTCCCCTTGGCGACCAGGACGAGCTCGTCGTATCGGGGGACGCCGAGCGCGTCCACCGGCGTCACCGCCGGCTTCTTCCCGCGCACCCGGAGGTCGACGCCTTCGATATTGCTGAAGCCGCCGAGGATCGCGGCGGCGTGGCCGCCGAGCAGAGCCGGCAGCAGCCCGAAGCCGACGTTGACGCTCTTTACGTCGGAGGGCGACATGTTGGCGCGGGCCAGAATCGTCTTCAGGTAGGCGTCCTGGTAGGGGATGCCGGCGGTGGCGACGGTCTTGCCGTGCAGGTCGGTGACCTTCTTGACCCCGCCGCCCTCGAGCCAGATAAGCGAGGTCAGCGGTCTGTCAACCAGGGCCCCGACGGCGACCAGGTCGAGGCCCTGATCGCGAGCAAGGAGTACCTCGGGCTCATAGGAAATCGCCAGGTCTACCTGTCCCGCCGCCACCTGCTTCAACGGGGCGGAGGGATCCGAGGGGGCGTTGATCGAGACGTCGAGGCCGGCGTCGCGAAAGTAGCCCAGCCTCTTCGCCATGTAGATCCCGACGTGGTCGGGGTTCGGGTAGAAGTCGAGGGTGAGGTCGAAGGGTTGAGGTTGCCCCTTAACCTCCTCCGGTTTCTCCCCGCAGGCCGCCAGGGTGAGGGCAGCGAGCAGCAGCGCGAGGCAGGCGAGGACGGCCGCCGCCCTGCGCCGCCCGCGTCCGCTTGCTCCGAGCTCGCCCAAACCGGGCGCGACCCTACCGCTCATCGCCAGCTCACGACCCTGCGCTCGGCGAGGGCGAGCAGCGCGAAGAGGCCGATCGCGATCACCGAGAGGATCGCCACCGAAGCAAACATCCGCGCTGTCTCGAGCCCGTTGTTGTCGAGCTGCATCAGGTACCCGAGGCCCTCCGAGGAGCCCGACCACTCGCCGAAGACGGCGCCGATCACCGCAACGGCGACCGCGATCTTCGCCCCGCTGAAAGCGTAGGGGAGCGCGGTCGGGCCCTCCAGCCGGCGGAAGGTGCCGAGCCGGGAGGCGTCGAGGCTGCGCATCATCTTTCTCGCCTCGGGGTCCACCGAGCGCAGCCCGTCGAGGGTGTTGACGGTGATCGGGAAGAAGCAGATCAGGGCGATGATCGCTAGCTTCGGCCCGAGCCCGTATCCGAACCAGACGACCAGGATCGGGGCGACGACGATGATCGGCACGGTCTGCGAGGCGACGATTAGCGGGTAGAGGGCGCGCCGCAGGGTGGGGGAGAGGTGGAGGACGATCGCGAAAGCGAGGCCGGCGGCGAGGGCACAGCCGAACCCCAGCACCACCTCCTTCAGGGTCACCCAGGCGTTTTCGGCGAGCAGCGAGCGGTCCTCCCACAGCACGCTGGCGATCTCCGAGGGGGAGGGGACCAAGAAGTCCTCGAGCTTCAGCGCGGAAGCGATCGCCCCCGTGCTGGCGGCCATCTGCCAAGCGCCGAGCAGGCCCGCCAGGACAACGGCGGGAAGGGCCCAGCGCCTCACCGTGATCCCTCCCGCAGGGCGGCCATTGCCCGCTCGCGCAGCTCGAGAAAGCTCGGGGTGGTGACCGCGTGGTCGCGGTCGGCCGCCCGTGGGTCATCCACGGCGAGCTCGGCGGCCACCTGCGCCGGGCGCGAGGAGAGCACCGCGACCCGGTCACAGAGGTAGAGCGCCTCCTCGACGTCGTGGGTGACGAGGACGACGGTGCGCGGGTCGGC
>JBBRHQ010000014.1:0-19191 GCA_038222365.1 Solirubrobacterales bacterium | reverse complement strand
ACGAAGAGCCACGATTCGGCTCCCTGGGTGCGGTCCGCCAGTGGATCGAGTCGGTCTTCGCCACCTGCAAGGGCCAGCTCGGGCTCGAGCGCCACGGGGCCCGCACCCTGCCCGGGCTCTGCGCACGAATCGGGATGCGGCAGCTGGCTCTCTCCGCTGGGCTATGGCACAACTGGCAGATCGGCGAACCCGGGCGACACCTCGCCGCCTACGGGCACTGATTTGGAATCAAGCATCTAGCCGCTCGGAGAGTGCGGATGCTGCGGCCTGTGCTCCTGGCCTTTCGCCTGCGCCGCCGGCTGTTTCGCGCCCGGTGGGTGAACTGAAAATGTGATCTCCCGCCGGTGCCGACCGTGAACTGGAGGATGCCGCGCTTGCGATCCTGCCGTCCGCCGGAGGTCTGTGGGGGCGAACCGCTCGTAGAGATGTTCATGCCCGTTGAGGACGACGTCGGCTCCGGCCGAACAGAGGGCACGCCAGAAGGGGCGCGCCTGCTCCTCGTCCCCGTGCTCGCCGGAGGAGAACAGGGGTTGGTGCCAGTAGGCGAGCACGCAGCGATCCGCATGCCTCCGGAGGTTGCGGCGAAGCCAGACGAGCTGACGTGATGAGTTCCCGCAGCCGACGTGCTCGCAGTTGGCGTTCAGCGAGATCAGCGGCCGAGATCGTAGGAGTACCAGCCAGTCCTCCTGGGTCCTGCCCGGCCACGATTGCGCCCGACCCCGTCGAAGTAGTCGAAGTAGCCCTGGGCCCGGGGCAGGCCGTACTCATGGTTGCCGATCGCGGGATGAGTGAGCCTCTTCAGCCGGCCCCATGTCGAGGCATAGACACCGCAACGGGGGGTCGGGTTCGATCAGGTCCCCGAGCGGGAGGATCGCGTCGAAGCCGGCGTTGTGACGGAGGCTCGCAGTCTCGCGCTGATAGCACTTGGTGTCCGTTCCCACGCCGCGATTGAAGGCGACGTGACTCGGTGGGCAGGCGATGCCCCCCGCCGCCGCGATCTGCGGCGTGGCGATGCTGGAGGCGGAGGTGAGAGCGATGCCGAGCAGAGCGACGGAGATGTCCGCCGCGCATCTCCCGCCGAAGCTGCGCATCGGTTGCATCCGAAGACCCCATGGGTGCTCGTGGCACGGGACCGAACGGGCGACAGTGCCTATGATCGCGGCACGGCAAGCGAATCGACAGACAGCCATGTGGGGCCACCCGGGGTGGAGGCATCCGAACAGATCACCCCGGCTGAGCTTCGCCTGGCGACCCGGAACCATGGGCTTCCCCTGGAGGCGCTCTCGCTTGACCTGACCCCGGTCGGATTGCATTACCTGCTGATCCACTACGACATCCCGGTGGTCGACCCCCGCGAGTGGCGACTCCGCCTCGGAGGCAGGGTGAGCCGTGAGCTTGAGTTATCGCTCGAGGAGATCAGGACCCGCCCCGCGGTGAGCCTTGCGGTCACCATGGAGTGCGCCGGAAACGGCCGGGCACGGCTGGCACCGCGACCGATCAGCCAGCCCTGGTTGCTGGAGGCCGTGGGCACGGCCGAGTGGACCGGTACCCCCCTGCGCGGTCTGCTGGAGGAGGCCGGCTTCGATCGCGGCGCGACCGAGGTGCTGTTCCGCGGTCTCGATCGGGGGATCGAGGGTGGAGAGGAGCAGAGCTACGAGCGCAGCATTTCGCTCGAGGAGGCCCTCTCCGAGGATCTGCTGCTCGTCTACGCGATGAACGGCGAGCCATTGCCTCCTCAGCACGGCTTTCCCCTGCGACTGGTGGTGCCCGGGTCCTACGGCATGGCGAACGTCAAGTGGCTGGATCGGATCACCGTGCTCGAAGAGCCGTTCGAGGGTTATCAGCAGGTGCACGGCTACCGGCTGCGCCAGGACCCGGAGGAGCCGGGCGTGCCAGTTTCGAGAATGCTCCCCCGCTCGCTGATGGTCCCGCCGGGGATCCCCGACTTCGCGACCCGGGTGCGAAACCTGGCGACCGGTCCCTGCAGGCTGCGCGGGCGCGCCTGGTCGGGCCACGGGCCGATCGAGCGGGTCGAGGTGAGCGTCGACGGTGGTTCGAGCTGGAACGACGCGCAGCTCGGCCGGGAATCCCCGACGTGGGCCTGGCGCTCCTGGGAATGGGAGTGGGACCCGAAGGAGCCCGGGACCCATGAGCTCTGCTGCCGGGCCACCGACGCGGCGGAGAACGTGCAGCCGCTGGAGGCGGCCTGGAACCTCGGCGGCTACGCCAACAACGAGGTGCAGCGGGTCCCGGTCGTCGTCGGTTCGATCTAAGCCTCGATCGGGCCGCCGAGGGGTGCCCGGCAGAATGGGAGGCCGGGCTCAGTTCGACCCCGCCGAGCGCCGGCAGCTGGAGGGCCTCCTGACCTCGATCTGGGAGCGGAACGGAGGCTATGAGGCATGGGCCCAAGCCGCGACCGAGGCCGACGACAGGCTGCCTAGCCCGGAGCCCCTCTGGGTCAGCTCACCGAGTGCGCCGTGGGCCGCGAGTTCCCCTCCAGCGGGCCGCAGAGGGCGAGGAGGATCGCGAGCTCGTCCCGCATCCCGTCGACGATCGTCTGCACGTCGGGCGTCTGCTCGCGATCCGCGGTGATCCCGATGTCGATCGAGTCGCGATAGCTCATCACGGTGACGTTGAGGCCGGAGCCGTCGGCGATGATCGAAAGGGGGTAGAGCGCCTCGAGCCGCGCGCCGCCGCTGTAGATGTCCATCGGGGGGCCGGGGACGTTGGAGATGATCACGTTGAACAGGGGGCGAGCCAGCCGGCTGCCGGCCAGCCCGACCATGACCCTGGAAGCCCGGGTGTGAAGGGCGGGGGGGACGAAGGTCGACACGTCTCGGAGGGCCTTGGCCGGCAGAGCGTTGTGGCGCTCCTTCGCACCTGAGAGCTTTCCATTGGCGTAGGCGATCCGTTCGGCAGGGTCGTCGAGGTGGGTCGGAATCGGGACGATCATGATCGACACCTGGTTGCCGAACGTGCCGCGCTCCTCCTCGGTGCGCACCGAGACCGGGATCTGCGAGAGCAACGGCTCCTCGGGCAGCTCGTCGTGGGCGGCGAGGTGGATGCGTAGCGCGCCGGCTACCAGCGCGACGACGACGTCGTTGACCTTGACCTCGAAGTGGTTCTTGACCCGCTTGACGTCACTCAGGGAGATCGAGCCGATGCCGAAGATCCGGTGGGGGGAGACCCGCGACCCGTAGGGCCCCCGCGGCGCCAGCATCGCCGGGCGCTCGATGATCTGCGCCTCTGAATCACGGCTCACCGCCCGCCGGGCGCGCGCCAGCCAGCGGCTCGTCGTCTCAGTGCCCGGGAGACCGAGGAGCGAGGGAATGACGTCGATGTGGGGGAGGAGCCGGGCGAAGCGTCCCGCGACCATGAACGGATATCGCGGCAGCGCTGTTACGCCCTTGACCATCATCGAGGTCGTGCCCGGCGGCACCTCGCCTGCCGAGTGAGGATCCGGGGGTTCGACCTCGCGCGGCTCGGGGCTGAGGTCGTAGAGCATGGTCATGATCTCTCCCCCGGACATGCCGTCGACGGCGGCGTGGTGGATCTTGGTGACCAGCGCCACCCGTCCACCCTGGAGGCCGTGGATCAGGTAGAGCTCCCAAAGCGGTCGCGAACGGTCCAGCCGGCGCGAGTAGATGCGGGCGGTCTGCTCAGCCAGTTGCGCCATGCTCCCGGGTGGCGGCAGAGCCAGCTCGCGGCAGTGGTAGCCGAGGTCGAAGTGGTCGTCGGGAACCCAGTAGGGCCAATCGAGACCGAGCGGCACCTCGGCGAGCCGCGAGGTGAATGGAGGGATCATGTGCAGCCGCTCGCCGACCAGGCGTCGCATCTCCTCGATCGTCACCGCCCCTCCCGGCACCGTCGAGGGATCGAGGATTGCAAGCGAGCCGACATGACCGTAGTTGCGGTCGGTCTCCAGCGCCAGGAACTGCGCGTCGAGTGCGGACAGCTGTTGCATCCTCGAAACGAACCTATCGAATGTACGCTGACCCGGTGCGAGTCTCTCGCTTCGCAATCCCGGCGGCCGGTTGCGCTCTCGGCTACGCGCTCCTGGTACGCGGGGATCTCACCCTCGACCTCGGCGTCGGGCGCCGAATTCGCCCCCTCGGGCCGATCAGACTTCCGATCGCGGCCCCGCCGGAAATCGTCTTCGATGTCATTTCCGCCCCCTACATCGGCAAGACCCCGCGCGCGATGCAGGCCAAGCTCGAAGTCCTCGAGCGTGGCGCCGACATGGTCCTTGCCGCCCACTACACGAAGGTCGGACCGCTGACGACCACCACCGTCGAGACGGTCCGCTTCGAGCGACCTGAGAGGATCTCGTTCCGCCTCCTTCGCGGCCCGGTCCCGCACGTCCTGGAGCGATTCGAGCTTCAGCGCACGGTCGACGGGACCGAGCTCGTCTACGTCGGAGAGCTTGGCGCGGACCTCTGGCGATTAGGTGAGTGGTGGGCAGATCGCGTCGCCGGCCCCTGGGAGCGGACGGTCGAGGATTCGCTCAGAGAAACGCGAGCGGAATCCGAGCGAAGGGCCCCCGGGGGGATAAGCTAGCCCTGACGTCTGGGGAAGGTGAATTATCGGGGTATGAGTTGAGGGGGATAGCGAGCTGAGGCGGCTTAACCGCACGATGATCCTGCTCGATGCTGTTGTCCTATTAGTGGCCGGGCTTCTGGTGCCCACGGTGGCGGCCGCTGCGCCGGCCAACGACAAATTCGCCGCGGCGCAGCCTATTTCCGGAACCACCAGCTCCTCCGGGACCACTGTGGGGGCGACGCTCGAGACGGGGGAGCCCGACCACTTCGCCGGCAACAGCAGCGTCTGGTACACGTGGACCGCACCGGTCAGCTCGAACGTGCACGTCAACGTCTGCACCAGCGCGGAGGCGACCAAGGTCCTCGCCTACACCGGCTCCTCGCTGGGTTCGCTCACCGCCGTGGAGATGACGCCGGACTCACCAAGCTGCGGGATCAGCGGCTCTGACGCAAACCGCTTTCACGCGACGGCCGGAACGACCTATCGGATCGCGGTGGTCGAGTACGCGGTGGACGGCAGCTTCACGCTCGCCCTTTCCGCTGCGGCGGCTCCGGCCAACGACGACTTCTCTCACGCCCAGAACATCGGCACACTACCGGTGCGGATCGCCGCAACGACCACCGATACGACCGTCGAGCCCGGAGAGGAGGGCTACTTCGGCAGCCCCTCCGATGCCCAGTCGGTGTGGTATCGCTGGACGGCTCCGCGGGACACCCGGATCTGGTTCGACGACTGCGGCGATGATTTCGGCACACAGACGAACGTCTACCGCGGCTCCAGCCTGGCCGCGCTGACGCCGGTGGATTATGAGGTCGCCCTCACACCGGAGGGCCCGGGAAATTGCGACGACCTCTACCCCTCGGCCAACTCCAGCGGCGAGGTCAGCGCCTTCATGGTCAAAGCGGGGACGACCTACCGGATCCAGGTATTGCTCGACGACGTCAACCTCGACCCGGACTTCCACCTCGGGTTGAGGGAGGCCCGCTTCGACGGCGCGATCAGCGAGACGGTCTCGCGCAAGTCGATCGGCAAGGGCAAGACGGTCACCTACAAGATCACCGTGCGAAACCTCGGCACCCTGCCGATGTCCCCGGAGGTGGACCTGATCACCTCCAGGCCGCACAAGCTCGCCCGGCCGGTGGCCGGCAGCCGCTACGTCTCGCTGAAGCCGAGCCAGGGGCGCTGCCACAGGGTGAAGTTCTTCGCCATCCATCCGGGCGCCATCTGCAACCCGGGCAGGATCCCCCCGGGCGCGTCCGTGAAGATCAAGGCCAAGGTGCGGCCGTCCGCATCGCTCAGCCACTGGGTCGACATCGACTATCTGCACGGCGGCGAGGGTGACAACCGGGACGACAATCCCCGCAACGACCCGTTCCCGGTCCTGACCACGATCGTCAAGCCCCACCACCACCACTGATCACGATCAAGAGGAGGAAGGATGCCCAAGGTTTCGAAGCAGAGTGCGACCCAAGGCGGCGAGTTTGGCCCGGTTGAGGACCATGCCGACCAGCTCGATGGGTACACGGCCAATTTCGTCTCCTTCCGGAGGACGTCGATGAAACCCCGCTGATGAAGGGCTGCCCGATGACCGCCGCCAGTGCCCGAATTGGGGCTATGTGATCAGAGGCGCGATGACCATGCGCTTCGGCGATCGCGAAGAGGTCTTCGAGGCTGGAGACGCATGATTTGCGCCCCCTGGCCACGTCCCGATGAAGCACGAACCGGGGACCGAGATCGTCCAATTCAGCCCCACCGAGGAACTCCGCAAGACCGAGGAAGTGATGATGAAGAACATGCAGGAGATGCAATCAAGCTGACCAACCTCGCGGGCCAATCCGTCCAGCGGCCTTGTCCTCGCCGAAGCAGACGACCTACGCTGGGTGCGAGATGACGTGCGCTCCGAACAGGCGCCTACTGATCTCCACTCTGGCTGGCGTCGCGCTTCTCTGCCTGGCTCCGGGGATGCTCTCGCCGAAGCCGGCCCTGGCGAACTTCGCGGGTTGCCAGGGCAGTCCGCTGATTGCCGTGGCCCACATCGCAGGGGAACCCGGGGACAAGAACAGGCTCAAGGTCGGATACCGGCCATCCGACAACGCGATGAGGTTCGTCGACACCGGAAGCGACGGGATCGGCGATCTGCTCAACTTCGACTTCCCCTGCGCCGGATACCTCGGTAACTGGCTGACGATTGGCATCTACCTCGGCGACCGCAACGACTCCGCACGTCTCGACGCCGCCGATCCAGCCCTCAGCACGACCGGGTTCAAGGCGGTTCCCGCCGGCGTCGACGTCCTGCTGGCCGGCGGTGCCGGCCGGGACATCCTGCGCGGCCACGCCGGCTTCGATCATCTCGAGGGCGGTATCGGGCGGGACCAGCTCTTCGGCGGCAAGGGGCACGATCTCCTCCAAGGCGGCCCCGGCTCGGACCTGCTGAAGGCCGCCGACTCGCGTCCGGATTTCGTCGACTGCGGCCCCGGGCGCGACAAGGCCACCGCGGATCGCAGCGACGCGGTGCGCCGCTGCGAGCGGGTTCGCTCCAGGTAGCGCAGCCGGATGCCGGGGTGCCGGCGATCCGAGGATCAACGCCTAGGGCAGAAGGGTGCCGCCCGGGGGCACCACCCAGACCCGCTGGGCGAATCTCGCCGCAGTCTCCGGGTCGAGATCCGCGACCGTCGTCTGCGATCCCTCCAGCAGGCTGGACAGCTCGGTCCACGCGGTCCTCACCGGCATCACCTTCGCCTCCATGCCGCCGCCGGAGAGTCCGCGCAGGCCGGCGGCGAGCTTTCGAGCGTCCTCCGAGGTCAGCTGTCCGAATGGCTTGTAGGCGCCCTCGACGAACACCTCTCGTTGAAGTGGATCCTCCACGGCGAAACAAGGGTATTACCCCGATTGGCCCTGCCCAAACCGCGCCGCTCGAAGCGGATTCCGGCGCGCCGTCGCGGGGTTGACTTCGCATTTGCGGCGGAGTAGCGTCGTTGCGGGTCCGGCGTCTGGGGCCGTCGACTCCAAACCGACGTCAACGGAAGAGAGCAGCGATGTGCCTGGCTATCCCAGGCCAGATTGTCGAAGTGGTGGACGAGGCCAACCAGCTCGCACGGGTTGACGTGGCCGGCGTCCAGCGCAACGTCAACGTCGGACTGCTCCGCGAAGACGGTGGTGTCGGCTGCGGAGACTGGGTCCTGATCCACGTCGGCTTTGCGATCTCCAAGGTCGACGAGGAAGAGGCGATCGCCACCTGCAAGATGCTCGAGGGGATGGGCGCCGATTACGAGGCCGAGCTGGAGGAGCTGAAGGCGAGCGTGATCGAGTGAGCCCCGAGGAGTCTGGCCGGGAATGAGCGCCGGCCCCGGACCCAGCTGTGATCACCGGACCGGGTGCATCACCTGCGGGGACGAGGCGATCGAGATGGAGGTCCTGCGCGTCGACCGGGGTCGCGGTCTGGCGCTCTGCAGCGACGGTGGCGGCGCCCAGACGAGCGTCGAGATCGCCCTGGTCGAGCCGGTGGCAGACGGCGACCAACTGCTGGTCCACGCCGGCACCGCGATCGCCCACGCCGGGGGCCCGCTCCGATGACTCTGAAGTACGTCGACGAGTACCGCGACGCCGATCTCGGCCGCGCGCTGGCCGCGAAGATCCTCTCCTCGGTCGAGCCGGGCCGCCACTACAAGCTGATGGAGGTCTGCGGCGGGCACACCCACTCGATCTACAAGTACGGGATCGACGACCTGCTGCCCGAGAACCTCGAGCTGGTGCACGGGCCCGGATGCCCGGTCTGCGTGATGCCGATGGGCCGCATCGATGACGGCATCGCGATGGCCCGCGAGAAGAACGTGATCTTCACCTGCTTCGGGGACATGATGAGGGTGCCCGGCTCCGAGCAGACCTTCACCGAGGCGAAGGCCGAGGGCGCCGACATTCGCATGGTCTACTCGCCCCTCGACGCCCTGCGGGTCGCAAAGGAGAACCCCGACCGCGACGTCGTCTTCTTCGCGATCGGGTTCGAGACCACCGCCCCCTCGACGGCGCTGACCCTGAAGCGCGCCAAGGCCGAGGGGGTGCCCAACTTCTTCTGCATGTGCAACCACGTGACGATCGTGCCGCCGCTGCGGGCGCTGCTGGACTCGCCCGACTTCCGCCTCGACGGCTTCATCGGACCCGGACACGTCTCAACGATCGTCGGCGCCCGGCCATTCGAGTTCATTCCCGCCGACTACGGCAGGCCAATCGTCGTCGCCGGCTTCGAGCCGCTCGACATCCTCTCGGCGATCCAGATGATCCTCGCCCAGATCGCGGAGGGCCGCTGCGAGGTCGAGAACCAATACCAGCGGGTCGTCCCCTACGAGGGCAACGTCGCGGCACTCCGGGTGATGTCTGAAGTCTTCGAGCTGCGACCCCACTTCGAGTGGCGCGGCCTCGGCTTCATCTCGCAGAGCGCGCTGCGGCTCTCCGAGGCATACGCCGACCTCGATGCCGAGCGCCGCTACGAGGTGCCGGGGGTCCGGGTCGCCGATCCGAAGGCGTGCCAGTGCGGCGAGGTGCTGAAGGGCGTGATCAAGCCCTGGGAGTGCAAGGTGTTCGGGACGGCCTGCACGCCCGAGCACGCGATCGGCACCTGCATGGTCTCCCCCGAGGGGGCCTGTGCCGCCTACTACAACTACGGTCGCTTCGCGCGAGAGCGGGAGGTGGTCTGATGGCCGGTGCCGTCAGCGCCCGCGAGGAGAGGATCCTCGGGATCATCGAGACCGCCCGCGCCAAGCGCCCCCGCTTCAAGGATTCCTCGGTGACCATGGCCCACGGCGCCGGCGGCAAGGCGTCTCAGACCCTGATCGAGGGGCTGTTGGTGCCGGCGCTGGGCTCTGCGTCGCTCGAGCAGCTGGGGGACTCCGGAGTCCGCCGCATCGACGGTCTCGGCCTGGCGCTCAGCACCGACAGCTTTGTCGTCCGCCCGATGCGCTTCCCCGGCGGCTCGATCGGCGAGCTCGCAGTCAACGGCACCGTCAACGACCTGGCGATGGCCGGCGCCCGCCCGGAGGCGCTGAGCCTGGCGCTGATCCTCGAAGAGGGTCTTCCCGCGGAGGAGCTGCGAGCCGAGGTCGAGGCGATCGCCGCCGCGGCCGAGCGGGCGGGGGTCGAGGTGATCACCGGCGACACCAAGGTCGTCGAGCGGGGACACGCCGACAAGATGTATATCTGCACGGCCGGGATCGGCAAGCTCGACGAGCGTGCAGATCTCTCGACGGCGGCGCTGAGGCCGGGCGACAGGGTCCTCGTCTCCGGCTCGATCGGCGAGCACGGGACGGCGATCATGCTTTCGCGCGGGGAGTTCGAGCTGGAGTCGGAGGTCGCCTCCGACACCCGATCGCTGTGGCCGGCCGTCGACGCGCTGCTCGATGCAGCGGGCGACGGGGTTCACTGCATGCGCGACGGGACCAGGGGCGGGATCGCCTCGGCGCTGAACGAGCTGGCCCGCGCCTCCGGTGTGGCGATGCTGATCAGGGAGGGCGAGGTGCCGGTGAAGCCCGCGGTGGCCGGGGCGGCCGAGCTGCTCGGCATCGACCCGATGTACATCGCCAACGAGGGCAAGTTCGTCGCCTTCGTCGACCCGCAGCGAAGCGACGAGGCCCTCGCCGCGCTGCGCGAGGTCGACGGCTGTGCCGACGCCGCCGAGATCGGCGAGGTCAGGTCAGAGCCGCCCGGGATGGTGCTGGTGCAGACCGCCTTCGGCGGCAAGCGAGTCATGGACATGCTCGCCGGCGACCCCCTGCCGAGGATCTGCTGATGAAGAGGACAGCCAAAGGACCCCAGCGAGACGTAGTGGAGAGGAGAGCCGATGCCGGCAACCGAGTTCGTACCTGATCAGGCCAAGACCGAGGCGGTCGAGGCGCACGTGATTTGGATGACGACGGGGCTGAGCTGCGACGGCGACTCGGTCGCGATGACCTCCGCCGTGGACCCGAGCCTCGAGGACATCGTCACCCAGGCGATCCCGGGGATGCCGAAGGTGATCGTCCACAACCCGGTGCTCGCCTACGAGGTCGGCGAGGACTTCATGCAGGCCTGGTACGACGCCGAGGAGGGAAGACTCGACCCCTTCGTGCTCGTGGTCGAGGGCTCGATCCCCAACGAGGAGCTGAGCGGGGACGGCTACTGGGCGGCGATGGGCAACCACCGCGATACCGGCCAGCCGATCACCACCAACGAGTGGGTCGACCGCCTGGCGCCGAAGGCGGCTGCGGTGGTCGCGGTGGGGACCTGTGCCACCTACGGGGGAATTCCGGCTATGGCGAACAACCCGACCGGCGCAATGGGGCTGCCCGACTACCTCGGCTGGGATTGGAAGTCGAGCGCCGACCTGCCGGTGGTCTGCATCCCCGGCTGTCCGGCGCAGCCGGACAACATGACCGAGGCGCTCCTCTACCTGGCCCTGCACCTGGCCGGTCGCGCTCCGGTTCCCGAGCTCGACGAGGCCCACCGGCCGACCTGGCTGTTCGGTCGCACCGTGCGCGAGAGCTGCAACCGCGCCGGCTTCTCCGAGCAGGGGGAGTTCGCGACCGAGTACGGGTCCGATCACCGCTGCCTGGTGAAGCTCGGCTGCAAGGGGCCGGTGGTCAAGTGCAACGTCCCGGTTCGGGGCTGGCAGAGCGGCATCGGAGGCTGCCCGAACGTCGGCGGGATCTGCATGGCCTGCACGATGCCCGGTTTCCCGGATAAGTACATGCCGTTCATGGATGAAGACACCGCCGGTGGCTGGGCCGCCAACGCGATGCGCTTCACCTACGGCCCCCTGGTGCGTACCTTCCGCCGGCGAAATATCAAGAAGAAGTACGACCAAGAGCCAGAGTGGCGCAAACGGGGCAAGACGCTGACCACCGGCTACAAATCGCGATCCGCGGGCTACGCGCCCCCAGGGTCCGTCGAGACTGGAAATGAGAGGAGTGTCTGAGATGGCAACCGCACAGACGCCAACCGAGAGGAAGGTCGCGGTCAAGGAGATGTCCTGGGACCCGATCACCAGGATCGTCGGCAGCCTGGGGATCCACACGGAGATCGATTTCGACGCTCAGAAGGTCGAGAAGTGCTACTCGACCTCGATGATCTTCCGGGGCTTCGACATCTTCATGACGGGGATCGAGCCCCGCGACTCGCACTTCATCACCAGTCGCATCTGCGGCATCTGCGGGGACAACCACTGCACCACCTCCTGCATCAACCAGAACATGGCCTACGGCGTGAAGCCACCGGCCCTGGGTGATCTCGGCTACAACCTGGCCGAGAGCGCCGACTACATGTTCGACCACGCGATCTTCAACGACTGCATGGCGAACGTCGACTTCTGCGAGCAGATGGTCAGCGAGACCAACCCTTCGTTGCTGAAGAAGGCCGAATCGACCGCGGCTCTCCACTCCGACATCCACGGCTACAGGACGATCGCGGACATCATGCGATCGCTGAACCCGTTCACCGGCGACTTCTATCTGGAGACGCTCCAGGTGGCGCGCTACACCCGCGAGATGTACTGCCTGTTCGGCGGTCGCCACACGCACCCCTCGACGATCATGCCGGGTGGAGTCACCGTGGACATCACGCACCAGACCTGCACGGATTACTACGTGCGGCTGATGCGCTACATCGACTACACGAAGCGCTCGGTGCCGATGCACGACGACCTCTATGACTTCTTCCTCCAGGAGCTGCCGGGGTACGACATGGTCGGCTATCGCGACACCGACCTGATCTGCTGGGGCTACTTCGACGACCCCGACTACGTCGATTACAACTACAAGACGATGCCGGAGTGGGGGCGCAAGCGCTACGTCACCCCCGGAGTCGTCTTCAAGGGGGAGCTGGTCTCCACGGACCTGGTCGAGATCAACGGGATGATGCGGATCCTGCTCGGCAGCTCCTACTTCGACGACTGGACCGATGAGGAGACCTTCGTCACCCACGATCCCTTGGGCAACCCGGTGGACAAGCGCCATCCGTGGAACAAGGTGACCCTGCCGAAGCCGCAGAAGCGCGACTTCGCCGACAAGTACAGCTGGGTCGCCTCGCCGCGGATGTATGACGAGCGCAACGACACCTACGTCGCCAGCGACACCGGCGGCGGGCCGTTCGCCCGCCAGTGGGTGACGGCCAAGGCCGGCCTGGTCGACTTCGGCTACGCGAAGGCCACCGGGCACAGCCTGCAGATGGTGCTTCCGAGGACCGCCAGCCAACCCGAGATGGAGCTGGAGTGGAACATCCCGGAGAAGTCGAACGCGATCGAGCGTGACCGCGCCCGCACCTATCACCAGGCCTACTCGGCTCTGATCGCGCTGCACTGCCTGGAGCGCGCGCTGAAGGAGGTCCGCGAAGGACGGACGAAGTCCTGGAACGACTTCAAGGTCCCCCAGGACGCCGTCTCGGTCGGCTTCTGTGAGGCGGCCCGCGGCGTCCTCTCGCACCACATGGTGATCAGGGACGGCAAGGTGGCCAACTATCAGCCATACCCGCCGACCCCTTGGAACAGCAACCCGCGCGACACCTACGGGACGCCGGGACCCTACGAGGATGCGGTGCAGAACACGCCGATCTTCGAGGAGAACGGACCCGAGAACTTCAAGGGCGTCGACATCATGCGGGCGGTTCGGAGCTTCGACCCGTGCCTGCCCTGCGGGGTGCACATGTACACGGGCGGGGGCCGGGTGCGCAAGGTGATGCATACCCCGACCGGGATGAGCTAGGAGCCGCAGGGGGTGGCGAGCGAGCCCGAGGCGCTGATCGAGCGTGTCCAGGAGCTGAGCGAAGAGGTCGAGCGGCTCGAGGACCCGCGGTCACGGGCGCTGGCCCAAGAGCTGATCGGCGCCGTGCTCGATCTCTACGGGGACGGCCTGGAGCGGATCCTCGCCGCGATCGACGAAGGCGGAGAGGATGGAGCAGCGATCCGCGAGCGGCTCGCCGGTGACGGCACGGTGGCGAGTCTTCTGCTGATCCACGACCTCTACCCGGTTCCGCTGGCCGAGCGGGTCGAGGAGGGGCTCGAGTCGGTGCGGCCTTACATGGAGTCACACGGAGGCGACATCGAGTTGCTCGGACTCGAGGACGACGTCGCCCGGCTGCAGCTGCGGGGGAGCTGCGACGGATGCCCGGCCTCCTCGGCCACCCTCGAGCTGGCCGTCAAGTCGGCACTGGAGGAGGCGGCGCCAGACCTCCGGGGCATCGAGGTCGAGGGGGCCGTCGAGGGCAACCATCACGCGGCGCCGGAGATCTCCGGAACCGAGCTGCCGGTGATCGGGTCGGGCGAGCCGGCAGCCGCCCGCGACGGCGTGGGGGGCCCGGTCTGGCACGAGTTAAACGGGGAGATCGAGGGCCTCGGCGAAGGTACGATCACGGCCGTCGAGGTGGAGGGCGCGAAGCTGATCGTGGCGATGGTCGAGGGCTCGATGCTCGCCTATCTCGACGCCTGTCCATCCTGCGAGTCTCCGCTCGGGGACGCCGATCTCAGCGAGGGCGTTCTCGCCTGCCCCGGCTGCGAGCGCCGTTACTACCTCCCCCGGGCCGGGCGCTCGCTGGATGACGAGCGGCTTCACCTCGGCCCGGTGCCGCTGCTCGGCTCGGAGGGTCGAATCCGGGTGGCGCTGGAGAGATGACGCAGAGCACGGGTAACGGCTCCAGCGGCGGGGGAGCGCCGATCGAGGACAAGGTGGCCGCTCGGCGGCGCTCGACGATGATCGCCAACCTGCGGCGCTTGGCAAGCGGCGACTCAGGCGCCACGGACCCCGGGTCCGGGACGCTGGAGCAGGCCTGCGACATCTGCGGGGTCGGCATCCAGGAGAAGCACAACCACCTGCTCGGGCTGACCGATCGCAGGATCCTCTGCGTCTGCACCAGCTGTTGGGCGCAGCGCGCGGCCGACCCCGAGTACCGCCCGACCGGCAAGAGGGTGCTATGGCTCGATCGCTTCGAGTTGCCCGACGATGTCTGGGGGCGGCTGCAGATCCCGATCGGGCTGGCCTTCTTCATCTGGTCCAGCGCGACCGACTCGATGATCGCCCTCTACCCCAGCCCGGCCGGCGCGACCGAGTCCGAGCTGGAGCTGGCCGCGTGGGAGGACCTGAAACAGGCCAACCCGGTGCTCGGCTCGCTCGAGCCCGACGCCGAGGCCCTGGTCGTCAACCGCATCTCCGAGCCGCCGCAGTTCGCGATCGTGCCGATCGATGAGTGCTACGCGCTGGTCGGGTCGGTGAAGGCCAACTGGGAGGGAATCTCGGGAGGGGCGGCGATCGAGCGCGAGGTTCCCAAGTTCTTCGAGGGCATCCGCGAGCGGACCGTGGTGGGCGGAAGATGAGCCTCCCCCAGCCGACCCCCGGCCGCGGTGAGAACAGCGGCAACGGCGCCCGCCGTAGCGGCGGCCGGCCCGCCGGGGTGGAGGCCGACCTCGGCGGTCGCGGCCCGGTCGAGACGGGTCCCTCGCCGGGGCGGCCGTGGCTCGAGTTCGAGGTCGCCGGCGTCACCCCGGTCCTCCACGCCGCCGCGCCCACGCTCTCGTTCAGCCTCGATCTGACCGAGCGCACCGGCCGGGAGGTGTTCATGGCGGCGCTGACGGTGATGATTCAGATCGAGCCGATCAAGCGAACCTATGAGCCGGAGGAGCGCGAGCGCCTCAGCGAGCTGTTCGGAGAGCCGCATCGCTGGGCCACCTCGGCGCAGCGGATGATGTGGTCGACGGAAAGCGTCCTCGTGCAGCCCTTCAGGGAGCGGACGACACTCGAGATGCAGCTCCTCTGCAACTACGACCTCGAGCTCGCGGCGACCCGCTACTTCCGCGCGGTCGAAGGGGCGGACGTCCCACTCGCCCTCCATTTCAACGGCAGCGTCTATTACCCCGGCGATGACGGGGGCCTGCAGATCGTCCAGCTTCCCTGGGACACGGTCGCCGACTTCAGCTTCCCGCTCGCGGTCTGGGATCAGATGATCGACTCCTACTACCCGCACCGCGGCTGGCTGCCGGTCGGGCGCGAGACGCTGGAGGCGCTGCGCCGGCGAAAGCTCGAGCGCGGGCTCCCCACCTATGACGCGGCCGTGCAGGAGCTGCTCGAGGCCTGCGAAAAACCGCTTGCCTCGGGGGGCGGGCCGGAATGAGAGCCCAGGGTGTCGAGTCGCTGGTCAGCTCGCTGCTCTATGAGGGCTACGCCCTCTACCCCTACACGCCGGGTGCCACCAAGAACGCCACCCCGACGCCGTTCGGGATCGTCTATCCGCCGGCCTACGCCGAGACCCAGCCGGCCGCGCATTCGCATGCCCGGCTCGAGTGCGTGCTGAGACCCGGCCACGAGGCGACGCTGACCGCCACGGTTCGCTTCCTGCAGGCTGCGGGCGAGCGCCACCAGGGGTTGGAGCGGCGCCTCGAGCTCGATCCGGTGGGCCTCGAGGAGCTGCTGAGTGCCGAAGCGGGCCCGCTTCGGGAGTTCAGCTTCGATCCAGAGGAGCGGGGGGGACCGGTGATCAGCGGGCGGGTGCGTATCCGTGCCGAGCGAGTCGGAGCGGACCTGGCCCGGGTCAAGCTCTGCGTTCACAACTCCACCGGAATCGACGTCTCCCCCGAGCCGACCCGGGCCGAGGCGCTCCGTCACAGCCTGCTCTCCGTGCATCCGCTGCTCGAAGCTGACGGCGGCAGCTTCGTCTCACCTCTGGAGCGCGACGGCGCGCTCGGCGCCGCGGTGAGCGGCTGTGATCCACTCAACACCTTCCCGGTGCTTGTCGGGGACGGCGACCGCGCCGTGCTGGGCGCGGCGATCGCCCTTCCCGAACATCCCGAGCTGGCCCCGGAGAGCCTCGGCAACCTCTTCGATAACACCGAGATCGAGGAGGCGCTGTTGCTCCACGTGCAGGCGCTCTCCGAGGGAGAGCGGGAGGCGATCTCCGGCCAGGACCCGGCTGTGCGGGAGATGATCGAGCGCGCCGACTCGGTCAGCAACGATGAGATGCTGGACCTGCACGGACGCCTTACCTTCACCGAGCCCGAGCAGGACAGCGAGCCGATCGAGAGACCAGAGTCCAACGCCCACCGCCAACCGCCGCCCGGCATCGGCGAGATCCAGGGCGAGGCCAGGACCGAGATTGCGGGCGCCGCGGTGCGGCGCGGCGACAAGGTTGTGCTGAGGCCCGGCACCGAGCGCGATGTCTTCGACAAGATCCTCAACGGCCGGCGGGCGACGATCGAGCGGATCTACCGGGGCTACGACGACAGGGTTTACCTAGGGGTGACCGTGGACGACGATCCCGGACAGGACCTGCTCCGCGAAACCGGTCGCTATCTCTTCTTCTTCGGGGACGAGGTGGAGGTGGAGGCGATCGGGGAGGCCTCGTGAAGGAGATCGAGGCGCAGATCCTGGTCGCCGGCGTCGGCAACTCGTGGCTCACCGATGACGGCTTCGGGGGCCACGTCGCCCGCAGGCTCGAGCAGGTCGAGCTGCCGAGCGGTGTCCAGGTGATGGACTTCGGGACCGGCGGCCTCGACCTCGCCTACGAGGTGATGCGCGGCTACCACGGGCTGATCCTGATCGATGTCAGCCAGCAGGGGGGCGATCCCGGCACGCTCTACGTGCTCGAGCCCGACCCCGACGAGATCGACGCGGGCATCGAGGACGGCGAGGCGATCAGCCCGCACGGGATGGACCCGCAGACCGTGCTCCGCTTCGTCAAGGCGGTTCACGGGTGGCCCGGAAAGGTGGTGATCGTCGCCTGCGAACCCGAGGAGGTCGAGGAGATGGGGGTCGAGCTCTCCGCCGCGGTGGGGGCATCGGTCCAGAGGGCGATCGAGGTCGTCCTCGAGCAGGTCGAGGAGATGCGTCGCGACGCCGTCGCCGAGCACGCGGGACAGCCGGCCCGCACCGAGGAAGGGGCGGACTGATGCACGAGCTGTCCCTGGCGGGGGCGATCCAGGAGACCGCGGTCCGCCACGCCGAGGGCCGGCCCGTGCGCTCCGTGCAGATGCAAATCGGCCGGCTGCGCCAGGTCGTCCCCGACTCGCTGCGCTTCTACTTCGGGATCGTCTCAACGGACACGCTCAGCGACGGGGCGACCCTGGAGCTGGAGCTGGTCGACGCGCTGCTGCGCTGCGGGGATTGTGGAGCGGAGTGGGACCCGGCCCCGCAGCCCGCCGAGGAGGAGGGCGACCTGCTGCTGGCGCCGATGTTTCGCTGCCCGCGGTGCGGTTCGGGTGGCGCCGAGGTCCTCCACGGCGAGGAGTTCGACGTCGATTCGATCGTCGTGGAGGATGATCCAGGGGCGGGTGTCGAGAAGGCCCCCGCAAACAGCCCGACCTGAGGAGAGCTGAATGCACCGCACCAAGATCACGGTCACCGAGGACGCGCTCGACGCCAACTCGACGATCGCGACGGCCAATCGGGCCGACTTCGATCGCGAGGAGGTGCGGGTCGTCAACCTGATGAGCGCTCCCGGGGCCGGCAAGACGACCCTGCTCGAGGTGGCGCTGCCCGACCTCGAGCCTCGGGTCGGGGTGCTGGAGGGCGACGTGCAGGGAAGCATGGACGCCGACAGGCTGGCCGCCCTGCATATTCCTGTCACCCAGCTCAACACGGACAACGGCTTCGGCGGCGATTGTCACCTCGACGCGAACATGGTCCGCACCGCGCTGCCGGACCTGCCCCTCGCGGAGATCGATCTGCTGGTCGTGGAGAACGTCGGCAACCTCGTCTGCCCGGCCGAGTTCCGGATCGGCGAGGACGCGAAGGCGATGATCTGCTCGGTCACCGAGGGCGAGGACAAGCCGCTGAAATACCCGCTGATGTTCCGCAGCTGCGAGCTGGTCGTGATCAACAAGATCGATCTGCTCGATCACCTCGACTTCGACCTCGAGCGCCTCCTCCACAACCTCGATGCGGTCAACCCCGAGGTCGAGACGATGCTGCTCAGCGCCAAGACCGGCGAGGGGGTCGAGGCGTTCCGCTCCTGGCTCGCCGGGGTCAGCGCGCGGGCGCAAACCGCGACCGCGGCCGCCGCTCGGTCCTGAACTTGGCCCAGAGCGCCGCCTCACCGGTTCTGCGCGACCGGGTCGCCGTCCTGCTCGAGCGCAGGGTCGAGGCGAACCGGAGCTTCTTCGAGGCCGAGGCAGACCGCCTGGCCCGCCTCTGCCACCGGATGGCCGAGCGCTTCGCTCTCGGCGGGCGCCTCGTCGCTCTGGGGGTCTCGCCGGCGGCTCGCTCAGACGTTCGCCACGTCACGGTCGAGTTCGTCCACCCGGTGATCGTCGGCAAGCGGGCGCTGCCCGCGGTCGGGCTCTCGCGGGAAGGCGGCCCGCTGGTCGACCAGACGGAGCTGATCGCCGAGCCCGACGACATCGCGATCGCCTTCGGGGCCGATCAGTCCGGCGGCGAGGAGGTCCGCGAGGCCCTTGGTGTGGCCCGCCGGCGCGGCTGCCTGACGCTCGCCTTCGCGCCCGCGGGCGCAGAGTGGGAGATGCCGGTCTCCGATCCGGACCCCCTGATCCGCCAGGAGGTCGCCGAGACCGCCTACCACGTTCTCTGGGAGCTGGTCCACGTCTTCTTCGATCACCGCGGCCTGCTCGCCGGTCGGAAGGCCGGCCCCGTCCACGACACCGGCCACTCGAGCTTCCTCTACCCCTTCCTCTCCGAGTCGGAGACCGACCTC